>JAZUJI010000126.1:0-4704 GCA_045642685.1 Acutalibacteraceae bacterium
CTTTCTCATCTTCCGAATACCACTTCACGGTTTTTACCGTAGCCTTCGCCGGAGAGAATTTTACGGAAAGCGAAACGCTGTCACCGGTCTTCATTTCTAGCTTGCGCTTGGAAAGAACTGCGGATTCCACCGGAACACGAACCAAAACCTTACAGGAATCAGAGTAGGTTTTGCCCCCGAAGGTGAAGCTTGCGGTGATCACTGCCGACTTTCCCTCGGCGATTTTTGCCTTTCCGGCTTTGAAATAGCCTTCCTCGTCAACCGCAACAACGGAATCATCGGAAGAAGTCCAGGTTACATCGTATTTCGTTGCATCATCACAGGTCAGCGTTGCCAGCAGATTATCTTCATTGCCCGGCTCCACCGTCATGATAACTTCAGAAAGCTTGAGTGAAGGCCAGGTCATAAAAAAGCTCTTGTTTTCTTCCAAATCAAACGAAACCGTGCCGCCCTCGACCGCTGCAAAATCGCCGGTAAAGCCGAAATCTGCCTGAACCGTCATTTTTTTGCGGTAGGTAAGCTCCTCCAACTCATTGGTCAAACGGTTCACCTTAAAGATAACATACAGCTCATTGTAAGTGATATCCGTACGGCGGATCACCATTTTTCCGTCAATCGTCTGCGCCGTCAAAGCACGAATCTCATCCGCACTGCGCTTTTGGAAGCACTTTTCAACAATGTCGTTATCTTCTGCCCTGAGCTTCAGGGTGATTTCATAATCATCCTCATAAACTTCGTTATACGGGTAAACACCACCGCATTCTTCACAGTGGTCGTGCGGTTCATCACTTTCTTCTTCGCACGACGGGCAGACATACTTTATGTATTCGCAGGTGAAGCTCTCTATTTCATCCAAAGTTATGTCGGGCTTCACCAGCACACCGTCAATCCCGCAAAAGAAATCCGATGTTTTGGGTTCGAAGCTGTTTTTCAGTAAATCCGTAACATCGTCACAGGTGTACTGCACCGCCTGCTGCAAGGCTTCACTGCCCTTGACATTCAAGGTATCTTTATCAATATCAAAAGCATCTTCACTTTTGATTTTCGGTTTTCCCTCGGTCGCAATTCCGACCGCACGGTACAGAAAATCCAACGCTTCCTGATCAGAGGCCGGCGCAGGGGTAACAGAAGGCTCATTCAAGACCGGCGGGCACGCACCCTCCATAGCAAGGACGCTGTTCAGCCCGTAGATAAAGCCAACCACAAAAACAAGGCAGAGAAAAGCAATGACAGCGCCGGTAAGGAGCTTGGACTTATCGACTTGCTTTTTCATCATGCTTCCTCCTTTGCATACTTCTCACGGAATGCCGCTTCCTCTGCGGCAATTTCCTCATCAATTTTTCGGGTTTCGGCGGTTTCCACCACCGGCTGAGGCAAATCATCCAAATTCAATTCGCCCTTCTTCACCTTTTTGAAAATGGCAATGCGTTCCAACATTCCCTCATCATAGGCAACGGGAATACCCTTGCGGCAAAGCATAAAATTCACGGCAAAAGTGACGCCAAACATCACCAGGGTCAAAAGCAAGCCAAACCCCTTTTCACCCGAAAGGATCGGATTCGCCGACATAGAAGCAAAGCGGAAAATCAAGACCAGACTTGCCACCGCTTCCGCTGCACCAAGCACAGAAAAAACACAGGTAATTTTTTGCATATTCTTAATGCTGATAAAACCGAGCACCGAAGTAAGCAGCACAAGCACAGCGGATACCGCAGTGAGCGCATAAACTGCAAGCACAACCAGCAAAGCGGAAAAAGCAGAACCCGAAACAGCAGCATCCGTCATGCCGAGAACAAAGTTTAATCCGCCGCCGCTGAACAGGCTGTAAAGCCCTAAAGCGCTCAACGGCGTTTCCACCTGCTTGAGCACAAGGGACATCACAAATTTTCCGCTCGGCAAAAGCAGCGACACAAGCGGTAAAAGCATCACCGCCAAACGCAGAATCGTAAGCTTTGAGCCGATAAACGATGCTTTGAGCCGGCGGAGCTTCGCCGACAGGCCTGCCTGGCTCAGTTCGGCATATTTTGCCTCACGGTAAAAGGTTTCTTCAAAGTTATAGAAGCGCATATTCACGCCGCACTTCGGACAATTCTGGCTGACATCAATCAAGCGAAGATGATGACCGCACTTGGGGCATTTTGCCATGAAAAACACTCCTTATGGTTCATTTTCGGAAGAAAGTCAGTGGTTCGGATTGATTTTTTCATCAAACCAAACACCGAGAGAACGGGGGTCGATATATTTATGAGCAACCGTATTGTGACCGTCTGAACCGATTCTCATGGTCGTGCCGCCGCTGAGAGATTCCTCCCAGTAACAGCCGATACCGGTATGAAGCGAATAGTTCAGGCTGATACCGCGGTAAGTCATCTGGAAATTGTTGATGTGGTCGTGCCCGCAAAGCATGGTCTTGGTGCTGTCGAGCGAAACCATTTTTTCAAACAAACCGTTATCTTCTTCCCAGCAGATACGCTCGTGACGAACACCGTAAGCGGAATCGGTCGCATCCGCACCGACGGCTTCGTTCCATGCAAGCTGGTATTCTTCCACCGGGATGTGCATAACGACCGTACTTTCCACCGTTTTGCCTGCGGCTCCGGTCATGCCTTTTACTGCCCATTCATACCATTTCACCTGATCAGCGTGGATACCATCACCGTGAGAATCCATCATATACAGCGCATGGATCGGCTGACCGTTTTCGGTAATGGTGATGATATAGTTGCCGTGCCCCATACCGTTCGGGCCGAGCCGGAACAGGCAGTTTTTGCAGTTCATCATCACCTGGCAGCACCATTCCTCGCTGAAGGTGCGCTGACCGTCGTGGTTGCCCATGACGGGTGCCCACGGCACACCGAGAGAATCCAGCGTCTGCGCAAAATGCAGATACGCCGTCATTCCCCAGGCGTTATCGCCCGTCACCGTGATCAGGTCGGGAGAAACTTCCTGAACCAAACGGCGGATCGTACGCTCAACGACCTTGCGGCAGTCCTCACGGTTCACTTCCAGTTCATCCAACTGAATGTCGGTCAGATTCAGGACAACAAAATCACGATAGGGATCAGTCTTTTCCAGCACGATCGTGTCGTTCTGAATGGAAAAAGGCTGATTCTCATTCCAATCGTCATATTTTTCCGAAAGGGCTGCGCTCTGCGCAAGAGGAACAAGGAATTGCCCAAGACTGAGAATGTAACAAATTGCCAGACGAAAGATACCGAGGACGGACCAAACGGTTGATGCCATAATCTTTTCTCCTTTTCTATAACATTTCTTCAAATTGTTAAGGATATTATACAGTATTTCAGAAAAAATTCAACAAAAAACAGACATTATCTATAAAAAGCAGCGAAAAAGTCATCAAAAATCCACACAGATTTCTTTATTCAAAAATAAAGAGTAAAGAAATGCCTGCTTCACCTCGTAATCCGTGCAACGGTTCAGCGCACGGACATAGATGTTCAGCTGCTGCGAATGGCGTTTGAGCAACTCCTGCTCATCCACATTGCGGTCGGTTTTGTAATCGACGACCACCATTTTTCCGTCTTCCTCAAACGCAAGATCCACCATGCCCTGCACCACGACCTTTTCTTCCGAAAGCCAATCGGGCAGCTCCGGGTAAATTTCCGTTACCGGCATGAGCATGGCAAACTTTTTTTCCTTCACCACATGGGTCGAAGCCAGAATCCGCCTGCACAAATCGGAATCGAAAAATGCCCGGATTTCTTCCCGGTCAAGCTCCCCTGCCTCTGCTTCGGTCATCACGCCATCCTGCACAAAGCGTTCAATTTGCTGCTCCGGGGACAATGAAAAATCACACAGCTGCAGAAATTTATGGGTCAAGGTACCCTTTTGCGCTGCGGTCAAGCCGCCGGATTGAAGAAACGCCGGCTTGGAGGAAGCAAAAAAGCGCTCATCAAAATGCTCATCGGCAAAGCCGGAGGCCTGCCGCTTGGCAACCGTACGGCTGAGCACAGAATAAGGATAAATATAATTCATCCGCTCCAGCATCTGCTTTTTCAGCTCCTCGTCCGTCTTGCGGACATTCGCCGGTGATACCTCTCCCTGCCCCGTCAGCTCAACCGTTTCTGCCGGACAAAGCACCGAAACCTGCATGGAAAAATCGGCAGGCTTCACTGTGCCGCTTTCACCGACACCGGCAAGCATACGCAATTCCAGAGCATCCCTGTGGCGCATCAGAGCCGGCAGAAGCAAACCGAGCGTTGTTGTGCTTCTTTGCAGCCAGAATGCAGAGATCGGTTGTGTTCCGCAGCAGGCAAGACCTGCTTCCTGCAAAGTCTTTTCCATGTTTTTCACCGTGCCGATCAGACAGAGCTTTTCTTTTGCACGGGTCAGCGCAACATACTGCACACGGATCTCCTCCGCCAGATCAAGGCGGTCAGATTCCAGAGAGCAGGCTAAGTATTGCAGCGTTTTCATCGGTCTGCCGCTCAGCGGCTCACGGCTCATCAAGCCGATACCGAGTGTTTTGCTGACCTTCCAGCCTTCCGTATCCGTTCTGCCTGTTTTGGAGCCGAGGTCACACAAAATGCACACGCCGAATTCCAGACCTTTGCTTTTATGGATGTTCATGATTTTGACTGCATTACAACCTTCGCTGATATTGAAATTCACACCTTTGCAATCGGAAGAATCCAAAAATCGCAAACACGCCCGCAAACCGCAGTTCGCCCCGGCATCAAATTG
>JAZUJI010000127.1:0-8405 GCA_045642685.1 Acutalibacteraceae bacterium
ATGTTCTACGACAATGCGGCGCCCTACTTCAATATGCACTTTGATGCACTGCGTTTCTATTTCACTTACAGCGGAAAGAAATGGCTGATCGAAGCATGGAAAGGCCAGTACGGTATTACAACCGGCTGCGAAATCGGCTTATACTACAAGGGTGAAAACAGCAGCAAAAAAATTTACAGCTGCGTTGCCGACAAGGATAAGCTTCCGATGTCCGTTACACTTTACCATCAGGGCAAGCAGATGTTCTACCGCCCGATGGAAACGACATGGTGGCAGACAGGCTTTGTGCTTTTCAAGACCTATCGTTCCAATGTACTTGGCATGAAATTCTCGATCGACTTCAAAGACGCAAAGATGCTTAACGCTTTCAAGAGCTCCATTACCAAAGATATGCATATTACTTATAAAACAAGCGGAACGACCATCAATGTTGCCTGGGATATGTGACAAGCCAATGTAAACCGGTTTGCAAAACAAAGTGTGTAAGAGTATGCGGACAGATCCGCAAAAGGCTTACGCACTTTTTTTGTGAAATCGGCCGTAAACCCGGCAAAAGAAAAGCCTTCAAACGATCCGGAAAGCAGGTGACGAACCTATGATAAAACAGAAAATTTATTCATGGCTGAAAAAGGAAATCGTCCTGGTAATTTCATTTTTTCTGGCGGTTGTCTCAGCTTTTTTTGCACCCTTCGGCAGGCAATATGCCGATTACATTGACTTTCGCACGCTTGCCCTGCTTTTCAGCCTGATGGCCGTTATGGCAGGCTTCCGTCAGGCCGGTGTGTTTCGGTTCATTGCGCAAAAACTTCTGAAAACAGCAAAGAAAGCCTATCAGCTCTATCTTGTACTGGTTCTGCTGTGCTTCTTTTCCGCCATGGTTATTACAAACGATGTTGCTCTGATCACTTTTGTGCCGTTTACGATCATCACGCTGAAAATGGCAAAGCTGGAAAAACATCTCATCTATATCACCGTCATGGAAACGGTTGCCGCCAATACGGGCAGTATGCTGACACCCATAGGGAATCCGCAAAATCTGTACTTATTTTCTTTCTTTGATTTGTCGGCAGCAGACTTTGTTAAAACGATCTTCCCCTATTCCCTGTTGTCACTGGTCGTGCTGCTGTTCGGTGCGTTTTTGATTGAAAAAAACGAAATCAGGCTTGAATGTGAAAACACACAAATCGCCGTACCGAAAAAAGCGCTTTTTCTTTACGGCGTTTTATTCGTGCTTGCTCTGCTGAGTGTGTCTCGTGTGCTCCCCTATCCGCTCATGCTTGCGGTCGTTTTAACAGCCCTGCTTGCTTTTGACCGAACCAATTACAAAAACATTGATTACAGCCTGCTGCTGACCTTTGTTTTTCTTTTTATTTTCATCGGCAACCTGGGCAGTATTGAAGTGATCCGCAGCTTTTTGCAAAAAATCGTAATCAGCCACGAGGTCCCTGTCGGTGTACTTTCTTCTCAGGTGTTCTCCAATGTTCCTGCCTGCCTTTTGCTTTCCGGCTTTACAAACGACGCAGAAGCTCTGCTCATCGGCACGAACCTCGGCGGACTCGGCACGCTTATCGCCTCAATGGCAAGCCTCATTTCCTACAAATTCATCCAAAAAGAAAAAGTAAAAAGCGGAATATATCTGCTTGTTTTCACCGGTGTCAATCTTTTCTTCCTGCTTTTCAACATCATTTTATGGCTTGCAATAAAGTAACCTCTGTTTTCTCAGTTATATCTAAGGCAGATATGCTATTCTGACAATGTGGTGATGTATAAATGAAGCTGTTATATGCTGAAGATGAGCGCAGTATGTCCGAAGCAGTCGTTGATATTCTTACCTTTCATAAATATACGGTGGATGCCGTTTACGACGGAGAAGAAGCGCTGTACTATGCAAGGAATGAAGAATATGACGGTATTATTCTGGATATCATGATGCCGAAGATGGATGGCCTTGAGGTGCTGCGCCGTTTGCGTGCGGACGGATGCAAAACACCGATTCTGCTGCTGACTGCCAAAAGCGAAATTGACGATCAGGTACTTGGGCTTAACAGCGGAGCAGACGACTACCTGCCCAAGCCCTTTCCGACCGCTATTCTGCTGGCACGGGTCGCCGCCATGCTGCGCAGACGGGAAGAATTCACACCATCTGTTTTACAATACGGCAATATTTCTCTCAATCGGCAAACCTGCGAATTATCCGGCAGCAGGCAAAGCATTATCCTGCCGAAACTGGAATATCAACTCATGGAATTGCTCATGCTCAACACCGGGCGTTATTTATCCACCGAAGATCTGCTTTGCAAAATATGGGGTTACAACACCGAAACAGACCTCGGAACCGTTTGGGTTTACATTTCCTATCTGCGCAAGCGGCTCACTGCCGCCGGTGCCGATATTTCAATATGCGCCAAGCGTAACCTTGGCTATAAACTGGAGAAAGCGATATGATCAAGTCACTGCAAAAACGGTTCGTCATGACTGCCATGGCAGCCATCAGCATCCTGCTGCTGTTGCTGTTGGGAGCCATTAACGCCATTAACATTTTCACCGTTTCGAACCGCTGCAGCGAAGCACTGCGCACCATATCCCAAAGTGAAGGAAACCCCGAGGCGTTTGCCAAGCCTATTCCGAAACCGCCGCAGGAACCGATGCCGATGCCGAACCGTTCCTTTTGGGGTGAAAACAAAAACGAATACGACACGGTCATGTCGAGCAACTTTTTTGTTGTTCGCTTTGACCGGAACGGAAATGCCGTTTTCACCGATACCGAGCGCACCTCCACGGTTACGCAGGAGCAGGCGATCAGCCTTGCCGGGCAGGCAGCCGCCGAACATATTCAGGAAGGAAGGTTGGGAAAATACCGTTTCTTCTGTAATTTCAACAATGAAACAAATGAAAACACCGTCGTGTTTCTGGATGTGACCAACGACATTCGTGCCTGCCTTTCCGTACTCATCACTTCGCTGAGTGTCGGTATTGTTTGCTGGATCTTCATGCTGCTGATAACGGTTTTTCTTTCACGCAGAGCCATTCGCCCGATTGCGGAAAACATGGAAAAGCAAAAGCAGTTTGTCACCAACGCCGGGCACGAAATCAAAACGCCTTTGGCGATCATTCAAGCAAACACCGAAGCTATGGAGCTGTACGGCGGCGAAAACAAGTGGAGTAAAAATATTAAAGCACAGGTTGAGCGATTAACCGGTCTGACCCGGAATCTTCTCACCCTGGCTCGTATAGACGAGGGTGCGGAAAAGCAGCTGACAAACATCAACATTTCCCAGCTGCTGACGCAAACAGCGGAGCAATTCCGTGATTTTGCCGAACAAAAAGGGATCGTAACGCTGTTAAAAATCCGGGAAGGTGTTTGTGTCCGGGCAGTCCGTGAGGAAGCGGAACAGCTTTGCAGCATCCTGCTGGATAATGCCGTAAAATACACGGATGAAAACGGTTTCATTGAACTGAGCCTGCAAAAGCAGGAAAAGCACCTGCTGCTGACGGTTGAGAACACCTGCTCCGATTTACCGGAAACGCAGCCGCAAAGGCTGTTTGACCGCTTTTACCGTTCCGACCAGGCAAGAACTCAGCAAAACGGCGGCTACGGCATCGGACTTTCCGTGGCGCAGGGCATAGTTGAATCCTACGGCGGAACCATTCATGCCGATTACCCCGAGCCGAACCGAATCCGCTTCACCGTAAAGCTGTAATATAAATTTCACGACCGCTGTCTGCGGGAAAGAAATCATTTTCTTTTCTGCATACAGCGGTCGCTTTTAATCTATGACTAAGGTACGGGTGTTATCCTTTGCTTTAAGGAAGGAAGTGAAGAAAATGGATTTTCGACACGAATACAAGCACGAGATCACACCATCGGATCTGCTTGCCCTGCGCAGCCGGTTAGGAGCCGTTTTGCAGCGGGACAGACACACCGTCAACGGCAAATACGAAATCCGAAGCCTGTATTTTGACGATCTGTATGACAAAGCACTGCGTGAAAAGATCAACGGTGTCAATCAGCGTGAAAAATTTCGGATTCGGCATTACAACGCTGACACCTCGTTCATTGTGCTTGAAAAGAAACGGAAAATAAACGGACTTTGTTCCAAGGAGCAAGCCATTTTGACCAAAGAAGAAGCGCAAGCCGTTGCCGAAGGAAAAGCGGAAGTCATCCGGGATCATTCCGATTCCCTTGTCCGGGAGTTTTACCGAAAAATGGCTGACGAAGGTATGATACCGAAAACGATCGTGGATTATACCCGGGAGCCGTTCGTTTTTCCGCCCGGTAATGTGCGCATCACACTGGATTATAACATCCGCAGCGGTCTGCGCTGCACCGATTTCCTCGATCCGCAGTGCGTGACCGTGCCGATCCGGGATAATCCCATTATTCTGGAAGTAAAATGGGGTGAATATCTGCCCGACATAATTCGGGATTTGGTTCAGATTCCGTCTGCCCATGCCGCCGCTTTTTCAAAATATGCCGCCTGCCGCATTTATGAATAATTTTCAGAACAGAAGGAGATTTTATTATGAGTTTTAATGATATTTTCAAAAGCAGTTTTTTAGAGAATGTAACAAGCGTTAATTTGCCGGATATGGTCATCGCCATTACACTGTCGTTTGCGCTTGGTTTATTCATTTTTTTCATCTATAAAAAGACCTTTGCCGGTGTGATGTATTCTTCCGCCTTCGGTGTTACACTCATCGCTATGACCATGATCTCAACCTTTGTTATTTTGGCAGTAACCTCAAATGTTGTGCTGTCCCTCGGCATGGTCGGTGCGCTTTCCATTGTTCGTTTTCGCACCGCCATCAAAGAACCGCTTGACATCGCATTTTTGTTCTGGGCGATCGCCGCAGGTATTGTCTTAGCTGCCGGTATGATTCCGTTAGCTGTGTTCGGCAGCGTTGTTATCGGTGTGATCCTGCTCCTGTTCGCCAACAAAAAAACGCACATCAACCCCTACATTGTTGTTCTTCGCTGCGATAATCACGAAAGTGAAACCACTGCCGTTGACTATTTGAAGCAGCAGGTAAACAAATGCGTTATCAAAAGCAAAACCGTTCAGAAGGGTGCCGTTGAGGTGAATATAGAGATCCGCATGAAGAACGACAACACGGATTTCATCAACAGGCTGTCTGAAATGAATGGTATAAACAGCGCCGTGCTGGTCAGCTACAACGGCGACTATATGGGCTGAGGAGAATCATCATGTCAACGCACAAACACATTGATCGAATTTGCTGTGTTGTTGTCAGTCTTGCACTTGTTTTTACCATTCTGTTTATGAATGCGGAAAAGCTCGGCTTTGCCGCTGCTCCGCACACGCTCGGCTATGAAGACAAGCTGTTCAGCACCGAAAATGTTCATACGCTTGACCTGGAAATCGATGACTGGGACGGCTTTTTGAAAACCGCAATGCAGGAAACCTATAAAACCTGCTCCGTGTGTATCGACGGTGAAACCTATGCGAATGTTGCGATCCGTGCCAAGGGAAACACTTCGCTTTCACAGGTGGCACAGTACGGCAACGACCGTTACAGCTTCAAGGTGGAATTTGACCATTATGATGACAGCCAGAGTTACCACGGTCTGGATAAATTAAGTCTGAACAACATCATTCAGGACAACACTTATATGAAGGATTATCTCACCTATCGTCTTATGACGGAAAACGGCGTGGATGCTCCGCTGTGCAGTTTTGTCTACATCACCGTAAACGGTGAGGACTGGGGCTTGTATTTGGCTGTCGAGGGGATAGAGGATTCCTTCCTGCAACGCTGCTACGGCTCCGATCAGGGCGAGCTGTATAAGCCTGACAGTATGTCCATGGGCGGCGGCAGAGGAAACGGAAAAGGCTTTGACATGGAAAAATTCAAGCAGGAATCTGCCGAATTCGACGCCACCGATCGAACCGGTGAAAACCGTAACAATACGCCGTCAAGCGGTGGTGAAGCACCCGGCTTCGGTGATATGCCGACTCCTCCGGGTAACGGTAAAGCACCTGACTTCGACGATATGCCGACTCCTCCGGGTAACGGTGAAGCACCTGACTTCGACGATATGCCGACTCCCCCGGGTAACGGTGAAGCGCCCGGTATCCCTGATAATAACAAAAAAACCGGCTCCGGCACAGCCGATTCCGGTGAAAAAGCCGACCGCAAGCCGCAGATGAACGGCAAAAAAGCAGGTGCGGATGATGTTGCTCTGATTTATTCCGATGATGAATTTGACAGCTATTCCGACATTTTTGACAATGCCAAAACCGATATTTCCAACAAAGATAAAGCGAGGCTTATTGCCTCGCTCAAGCAGCTCAATGCAAATGAAAATATAGCGGATATCGTTGATACGGAAAAAGTCATTCGCTATTTTGTCGTACACAACTTTGTGGTAAATTTCGACAGCTACACAGGCAGCATGATCCACAACTACTATCTGTATGAAAAAGACGGCAAAATGTCCATGATTCCGTGGGATTACAATCTTGCCTTCGGCGGATTTCAGGGAGCAGACAATGCAGCCTCACTGGTCAATTATCCGATCGACTCCCCTGTTTCCGGCGGAACGGTCGATTCACGCCCGATGCTTGCCTGGATCTTCAACAACAGCGCCTACACGGAGCTTTATCATCAGTATTTCCGTGAATTTGTAGAAACGGCACTGAACAAGGAAACCTTCACAGCGGAATTTGACCGGGTGAAGAAGATGATAACACCCTTTGTGCAAAAAGACCCGACCAAATTCTGCACCGAAGAGGAATTTGAAAAGGGCGCAGAAACGCTCAAACAGTTTTGTCTGCTCCGTGCCGAAAGCATCCGTGGTCAGCTGGACGGCACGATTCCGTCGACCGCCGACGGTCAGGCCGCCGATAAAACCGCTCTGGTTCCTGCTCCCGGGCTGACTGTTTCGGATATGGGCGGTATGGGCAAAGGGAAACCGGATTCCGGTGCAGCACCCGATATGCATAAAAAAATGTAATTATAAATTAACCCTTTATGAACGACCGGCTGACGCTGCACAGCCGGTCGTCAGTTCTTTACATCGGCTCGGTAGTATTTGTAACTGTCCGTTTCTTTTATCTCAAGCCCGAGTTCTTTTGCGATGTTGATAAATTCGGGGATTACTCTCTTATCTGCATAACTTTCATTTATATACATCGTAAAGATACCGTTGAAATCTGCAGCCACGATATTGCAGTATCCGAAATCCGTCCATGCGGCAAAAGAACAATCACGGATATGTTTATTAACTTCCGCTCCGAAATCAACTTTTCCGATATAAGAGAAGGTTGCATCTGAATCCGTGCTTTTCATAAACTTTGCACAGACCTTTCCGCCCAGCCTGATCAACCATTTACTTTTGCGGTTTACGACTGTTCCGATCAGTTTTATGCTGTTTGTCGCCTCAACCACAGCATTTTCTCTTTCACAGCCTAAATTAAGAATCGCTCTGTAAATGGTTGAAACCAATTCAAAATCCATGCTATCAAATCTATCAATATATGTAATGCCTTTCGTGTAAATACAGTTGTGCATCGTTTTGTGGCCAAGCGGCCCTCTTGCATCAACAACAACAGAAAATTTTACATTCATTTTCTTTTTCATGCACTTTCTGAGTGCCATTGAAAACAGCGGCGGAATAACGGTTGCGGGAGAAGCATCACTTCTTTTTGCCAATGCCAGAATGTCTGCGGTTTTGCACTTCAGAATATGACTTTGAACGAACTTATCCGACGGAGCGATTTTTAATCCTTTCGTTCCGAAGCCGTTCGGCTGCTTTTTTTGCTTGATCCCCTTTTCCGATTTGTCCGCAAACGGCTCCAAACCGAGCTCCAGTTCGGGCTCGATCGAATACGGAAGATCATAGTAAAAATGAAGCAGTGCCTCAATAAATGATTTTACGCCTCTGCCGTCCGTTATAGCGTGACACCATCTGAAATAAATTTTATTTTTATAGTAGCTCAATTTCCACGGATAGTCGTTCATTCCGCTTTTCCATGTAAATGTCTTATTATAATCGTTCTCATTAAATACAAGTATCGGGTTATTATTTTCTTCAAGATAATAACCTTTATCGAAAATAATTTTTGTTTTGAAAAGCGGAAACAGCTCGACGGCTTTGCACAGAGCGTTCTTAATACGCTCTCCATCAATATCTTCATCCAAAGCCACACCCACCATCGGTGAATCTTCGACGGAAGTGCCTATAACAGCTAAGGGGTACAGATCCATAACGCCGAGTTGAAATCGTTTTGCCATATAAATTACGCCTGCCTTATAAAATTTGATATTGTTCCCCAATAAACCAAAATGAAAAAAGACGAATGCCTTTTGCAGGAAATTTCATATTTTCATTATATTACAATATTTTCTGCAATTCAAGAAATTTCTGCAATAAAAAAACAACA
>JAZUJI010000128.1:0-11008 GCA_045642685.1 Acutalibacteraceae bacterium
AATGAAAAAGATCCTAAAACGAAAGCTTTGCTATACGCCAAAGAGCCGTTTGGCGTTTTCACGGGTAATATCCAAAACATCCTGTGTTTCCATGCTGCGCAGCTCGGCGATTTTTTGCGCCACATAGGTGATGTAATCGGAACGGTTGCGCTTGCCCCGGAACGGAACCGGGGTCATATACGGGCAATCGGTTTCCAATAAAATACGGTTCAAATCAATGCTTGCCGCAACCTCGGCAGGCTTTTTTGCGTTTTTGAAGGTGACGCTTCCGCCGATGCCGATATAAAAGCCGATGGAAAGGAGCTGCTTGGCGGTTTCCACGCTGCCGGAAAAGCAGTGCATCACACCTTTGGGTTTGTGCTTGAGAATCAACTCTAAGCAGTCGGCGTGCGCTTCACGGTCGTGCACGATCACGGGCAGGTTCAGCTCATTCGCCAATATCAGTTGCTTTTCAAAAAACTCAAGCTGAACCTCCTTCGGGGTGAAATCATAGTGATAATCCAACCCGATCTCCCCGATGGCAACCGCTTTTTTCTCCCGGCTGAGCTGCCGAATGACAGCAAGGGATTCCAATGTTTCTTCGCACGCATTTTCCGGGTGTATCCCGACCGCCGCATAAATATTCGCATATTTTCGGGCAAGCTCAAGGGATTTTTCACTGCTTTCCACCGTGCAGCCGCAGTTGATGATACCGCACACACCGTTTTGGAACACTTCCGCCAATGTTTCGGTCTGATCCGGCGCAAAGCTTTCATCATCGTAGTGAGCGTGTGTGTCAAAAATATGCTGAACCATTTATCTTACCCTTGTACCCGGTTCCAGATCATCAACAAAAACGACCTTAACATCCTCTTCGCCGCCTGCCAGAATCATGCCGCAGCTTTCGACACCGCAGAGGGTGGCGGGCTTGAGGTTAGCAACCACGATCACATTGTGACCGATCAAATCCTCGGGTTTGTACCATTTGGCAATGCCGCTTGCTACGGTTCTCGGCTTTTTCGAGCCGTCGTTCAGCGTCAGCTCCAGCAGCTTTTTGGCTCTTTTAACCGGCTTGCAGTCCACGACCTTTGCCACACGCAAATCGGCTTTCATAAAGTCATCAAAGGTCATTTCGGGCGCAAATTCGATGTCGGGTTCTTCTTGCTCTGCCTGTGCTTTTGCTGCGTTTTCCGCTTCGATTTCGGCAAGCATCTTTTCGGCATCAATGCGGTTGAACAGGGGAGAAGCCTCACCCAAAACCGTGCCGGCGGGAACGGCGCCGAACGAGGAAAGACTCTCGTAGCTGTCAACCGTGCAGTTGATTTGCTTCAGAATGGCGGCTGAGGTGTCGGGCATATAGGGTTTCAGCTCGACCGCAATAAAGCGAATCGCTTCGATCAGGTTGTACATGACCGTGCCGAGGCGTTCTTTGTTGGCTTCATCTTTGGCAAGAGCCCAGGGCATCGTTTCATCAATATATTTATTTGAACGCTTGGCGACCTGCATCACTTCATTTACCGCATCGCTGATGCAGAAGCTGTCCATCTTTTCGGCGCATTTTTTAACGGATTCCAATGCCGTTTTCTTCAAATCCCCGTCGATTTCATCGGCGGCACCGGCTTGCGGCAAAACGCCGCCGAAGTATTTTTTCACCATGGCAACCGTGCGGTTGACGAGGTTGCCGAGTGTGTTTGCCAAATCGGAATTATAACGCTCGATCATGGTTTCGTAGGTCAGAGAACCGTCGGCGGCGTGCGGAATTTCGGAAAGCAGGTAGTAGCGAACGGCATCGACACCGAACTTTTCAATCAGATCATCCGCATAAATGACATTGCCGCGGGATTTGGACATTTTGTCGGCACCGACCATCAGCCACGGGTGACCGTAAACCTGCTTGGGCAGCGGCTCACCGAGCGCCATGAGCATGATCGGCCAGTAAATCGTGTGGAAGCGGACTATGTCCTTACCGATAATATGAACATCGGCAGGCCAGTATTTTTTGTAGTTCTCACCGCTTCCGTCCGGGTCAAAGCCAAGGGCGGTAATGTAGTTGGAAAGCGCATCGATCCAGACATAAATCACATGGTTGTCATCAAAGGTCACCGGAATACCCCATTTGAATGAGGTGCGGGATACGCAAAGATCCTGCAAGCCGGGCTTGATGAAATTGTTGAGCATCTCTTTTTTGCGGCTTTCGGGGTAGATGAAGTCAGGGTTGGCTTCAATGTAATCCTCCAGCTGTTTCTGATATTTGGAAAGGCGCAGGAAATACGCTTCCTCTTTGGTGGGCACGACCTCACGGCCGCAGTCGGGGCATTTGCCGTCAACAAGCTGTGTTTCGGTGAAAAAGCTTTCGCAGGGCACGCAGTAAAGCCCTTCGTAGGCACCCTTGTAAATATCGCCCTGGTCATAGAGCTTCTTGAAAATTTTCTGGACGCATTTTTCGTGGTAATCGTCTGTGGTGCGGATGAATTTGTCATAGGTGGTGTTCAGTGCATCGCAGATCGCACGAATCTCACCGGCGACCTTATCCACATATTCTTTCGGTGAAATACCGGCATCATGGGCGTAGTTTTCAATTTTTTGACCGTGTTCATCGGTTCCGGTGAGGAAAAAGACATCATATCCCTGCATTCGCTTAAACCGTGCAATGGCGTCGGTCAGGACGATCTCGTAAGAATTGCCGACATGAGGCTTGCGTGAGGTGTAAGCGATCGCTGTTGTGATGTAATAGGGTTTTTTTGACATATGATTTCCTCCTGTAAAAAGTTACTGCCCTTTATTATAACATCTTTTTTGCAAAAAACAACTGCTTTAACTAACAAAAAAATGCACCCCGTAAACCGGAGTGCATTTTTTATCAGCTATTTGCTTTTTTGTTGTTTGCAATCATCTTCTTGGTGATGGCGGCGGCAATCAGCAGGAACAAAACGATTATCACGATCGGAATGGCGACCACCCACGGCTGTTCTCCGACATTTTTCAGCACCGTGCCGAACAGCGTGTACACGATCACCAGCGGAAGATTGCCGAGAAAAGCACCGATCATGTAGTTTTTGAACGAGATATTCATGGCGCCGAACAGCAGGCTCGACAAATCACCCGGCAGCAACCCGGCAAATTTGAACACCGCCGTCATGGCAATCTCGTTTGTTCCGGCGAAGTCCTCCACTTTTTTTACCGCTTTGAATCGCTTGGAAAGCGTTTCCACCATACCGGCACCGGTGAAGCGACCGAGAAAATAGGGGATTATCAGACTGAGAAACACGGAAATCAAATTGACAATCAGTGCGGAAAAATAGTTCGGCAGCACATAGGCGCAAACCGAAAAGATAACCGCAGGCGGAAACACGAGCGCAAAGGATTTTACAACGGAAAGTCCGATGATGATTCCGGCAACGGCAAGCGTTCCGCCCGTGAGCATTTTGCTGAGGTTTTGGATGTTCGACATCTTGATGTTGTACTTTTGAATCAGGAAAATTCCGATTCCGACCATGACCAGCATAAGAATACCGGTAATGATTTGCAGGACCTTGATGAGTTTTCCGTAATCTTTTGTTTTTGCTGCCATTGTTGCACCTCTTTTTTATTTTAAGCGGATTTTGCTTGTTTCGCTTTTTTCTCTTTCTTAGGGATTTCGCCTGCCTTGGTCAAGGCGATCTTCGTCATAACGGGACCGAACAGCTCATAAATCAGCGTAGCGCACAAAATAACGGCACGGATTTTATTCGCATATTCCGCAGGCAATTCGCTCATGACCATTTGCGCCATACCGACGGCTACACCGGCCTGCGGAAGCAGAGTGATGCCGAGGTATTTGCGTATGTTCGGTTCGGCTTTGACAACGGTTGAACCGATGAATGCACCGAGATATTTGCCCATAGAGCGGAAAATGATATACATCGCTCCGAGCAGACCGACTGTTTTAAGCACGGAGAAGTCAAGCCCTGCGCCGGAAATGACAAAGAATAGCATGAACAGCGGCGGTGTCCAGCGTTCACAGCCGTCCAGAACTTTGTCGGCTTCCTTGCTCAGGTTGCAGAAAACGGCACCAATCATCATACAGAGCAGCAGTGCGGATAAATCAAGCTTTTCCGCAACGGCAACACCGAGGAAAACGGCGGTGAGCATGACGCAAAGGCGGTTGGCACGGGAGTGAAACAGTTTCACGCAAAGCGTCATGATGCCGCCGAGTGCCGCACCGATAAGAAGCGACAGCAGGATTTCAACGATCGGTGCAACAACGCAGTTGTAAAAGGTCAGCTCTGCATCGGAACAGAAGGTTTTCGCCAGAGCGATACTCACCGAGTAGACCATCAGACCGACCGCATCATCCAGTGCCACGACCGGCAGCAGCGTTTGCGTGACCGGACCGGAGGCCTTGTATTGCCGGACGACCATAAGGGTCGCAGCAGGAGCCGTAGCGGCGGAAATGGCACCGAGCGTAAGCGAAATGGCAGGCTCAAAGCCGGCGATACGAAGGGATACATTGACAAACAGCACAGCGGTAAGTGCCTCAAACAAAGTTGTAGTAACGGCACGCTTGCCGATGTGGCGAATGGAGCTGAGCTGAAATTCGCTGCCGATCGAGAAAGCGATGAATCCAAGTGCAACCGTGGTGATAATTTTGAAATCGGCTAAATACTGCGTGTTGATGAAATCACAGCAAAACGGGCCGACGATCAGACCGGCAATCAGGTAGCCGGTGACATTGGGCAGATTGGCGAGCTTTACCAGGCGGTTAAGCACCAGAGCGATCAGCATGGCAAGGCTGAGACTCAAAAGGGTAGTCATGTTCGTTTTCCACTTTTCTCAATATTTTTAATTGATGCCCTCGACAAAAGACAGGGGAACGGCAAACATAATGCCGGTGTCGGGTTTGTCGATACCGCCGGTAACATCGTTGATGATTTTTCTTGCCGTGTCGATTTTTTCATCGGGCAAAACGATAAAGACGGTTTTGTTCATCTCATGTGAGGGTGTCATATATTTTCGGAGCATTCCGAAAATGGGCGGCGGTTCCACCGTGTCCTGATCAATGACACGGAGCATTCCCTGTGAATCAATGACGGTCGCTCCACGCAGTTCGGCATTGAGCAGAGCGGTGAGCAATTCGCCCAGACATTCGGTTTTATTTAAGACAAGAACAAGCAGCTTCATTTGCCCGACCTCCTACGCTGTTTTCCTGAATACTTTACTCTTATTTCCACTATTTGTCAAGATTTTCTCCCTTGGTTTCCAGCCATTGCATCACCATTATTCCGCCGAACAGAATGACGCAGATCGGGCGCAGAGAAATCAACAGATTGTCGGCATAGTCCTCCAAAACCGTGTATTGAACGAAAATATCCGATATGAGCTTAAAGCAAAATGAAATACCGAACAGACACGCAGAGAGAACAAGGGAAAAACGCAGAAGAATTTTTGAGTGCTTTGTTAATTTTTTGAAAAATTCCGAAAAATGCTTCATCCAATCACCGTTTCTATGGTAATATAGAAGCGGTGAAAACGCAAAGGACAAATGTTGCCAGAGGAGGGAAACGGATGAAGATCGGTATTTCAAGCGCCTGCTATTATCCGATGGAAACCGAGCAGGCACTCAGACGGTGCGGCGAATTGGGCTTTCGTAACATTGAGCTGTTCGTCAACTGCGGCAGTGAAATGCAGGGGGAGTATTACAACCGCTTGACTGCCGTTTTGCGTGAATATGACCTGCAGGTCGGTTCCGTGCATCCGTATACTTCGTTTTCAGAATCATTCATGCTGTTCGGTCCGTATGAGCGGCGGATCGATGAATTTATTGAGTTTTACAAAAACTTTTTTGATTTCTGCGCACGAATTGGTTCAGATAATCTTGTGTTTCACGGAGGGAATACCGATGCATTTGCTGACGGTGAACGGTATTTTGAACGCTATGCCCGTCTGTGTCGGGCGGCAGAGCCATTTGGCGTGACCGTTACCCATGAAAATGTGGTGCATAAGCGGGGCGAATCGCCGCAGTTTATGAAAGCGTTAGCCGAATATATCGGAGCGGATTTTGCCATGACATTGGATATCAAGCAATGCCGCCGTGCCAAGGAAGATCCGTATGAATTTATTCGCTTATTAGGCAATCACATTGTTAATGTGCATATCAGCGATTGCTCCGAAGCACACGACTGTACGGTTCCGCTTACCGGTCAATTTGCTTTTCAACCGCTGTTTCAGGCACTTCACCGGGTCGGATATAAAGGCGGTTACATCATTGAGCTGTATGAGGATGGCTATGAGCAGGAAACGCAGATTTACCGTGCTGCACAGCAGTTAGAAGAACTTCTGTACGCCGTTGAAGCGGTGAAAACCGAAAAATGAAAAAATTCCTCCGAAAATTTCAAAATAATGCTTGCATTTATCAAATGATTGTGATATTATAACCCATGTTATGTAAGAATCCCATTAGTGAGGTGAAACGAAATGAAAGAGGGACTTCATCCGAAATACGAAAAGACCGTTATCCGTTGCGCATGCGGTGCTGAGTTTGAAACTTCATCAACGAAGCCGAATCTTCGTGTTGATATTTGCTCCAAGTGCCATCCGTTCTTCACCGGTAAGCAGAAGCTTGTCGATACCGGCGGACGCGTTGACAGATTCAAGAAGCGTTACAATTTGGAAAGCAAGTAATCAGCTTATCAGGCGGTGCAATGGCACCGCCTTTTTCCTTTCTGACGGGGGTGTGAAAAACGAACGGGTATTTTACGCTGAAAGAGCAGGCAAGCGATGAATATGAGGTGAAGCGTTCCCGCTTTATCTGCTACGCTGTGCCGGTTCAAACGCAGGAAGAGGCAGTTGATTTTATCAACCGAATCCGTTCAAAGCATTGGGATGCCAGGCACAACGTATATGCCTATGTGCTCCGTGACGGGCAGATCAAGCGTTATTCCGATGACGGCGAGCCGCAGGGAACGGCGGGAATGCCCGTGCTGGATGTGCTGCTCAAGGAGGAGCTGACCGATTGCTGTTTGGTGGTTACACGCTATTTCGGCGGGATCCTGCTGGGCGGCGGCGGTCTGGTGCGAGCCTATTCCCATGCGGCAAAGCTCGGCGTGGATGCGGCGAAAAAAATCAAAATGTCCATGTGTGTCCGTGCGGAATGTGTGTGTGATTATGCCTTTTACGGCAAGCTTTCCGGCATGATCCCCGAAGCAGGCGGTGTTGTGGAAAGTGCTGATTTCACCGATAAAGTGACAGTTGTTTTTACTGTTCCGCAAAGCTCGTTTGACACCTTTTGCGCCGCTGTGTTTGACGCAAGCCTCGGTAAAGTGACACCGACCGAGTTGGAAAAGCTGTTTGCGCCGACTGATTGAACTGCCATAAAAATTTTTCGACAAAAATGAAGGGTTTTTCTGCGCTGCGGTGTAATATTCCTACAGAATCAGGAAAGGCGGTCATGTATGGCAAAAATTCGAGAAATAACCGAACAGAATGAACATCGTATGCTTTCGCCGAACGCCGCCTTCGCCGACGGTTCGCTTGGCAGAGAACGAGAAGAAAACGATGATGCGGTTCGAACCTGCTGGCAGCGGGACCGTGACCGCATTATTCATTCCAATGCGTTTCGCCGTCTAAAGCATAAAACCCAGGTGTTTTTATCCCCGGAGGATGACCACTACCGCACCCGTTTGACGCATACGCTCGAGGTATCGCAGATTGCGAGAACCATTGCAGTCGGTCTGCGGCTCAATGAGGATTTGACGGAAGCAATCGCTCTCGGGCATGATTTGGGGCATACACCGTTCGGCCATGCCGGTGAACGGGCTTTGAACGAGCTGTATCCGGGCGGATACCACCACTATGAGCAGAGCGTCCGTGTCTGCCGTTCTCTTGAAAAGGATGGCAGAGGTCTGAATCTGACCAGGGAAGTTCTCAACGGCATTGAACGCCACACCGGTGGTGAACCGGCACAGACATTAGAAGGGCGTATCGTTCGCCTCGCCGACCGTATCGCTTATGTCAATCACGATATTGACGATTCCATTCACGCCGGCGTGATGAGCGAAACGGATATCCGTTCCGATATCCGTGATATTCTCGGCACTTCAAAATCTAAACGCATCAACACGCTGGTGCTTTCGGCAATCGAAAACAGCGGTGACGATATTCGCCTGGCAAGCGATGTGCAGGAGGCTTTTGACGAGCTGCACGATTTCATGTTCTTAAAGGTTTACACCAATCCCTATTGTAAGAGCGAAGAGGGGAAGGCGGCGAACATGATCGAGATGCTTTACGAGTATTACAGTGAGCATCCGGACAAGCTCCCCAACGCATTTGAAGAAATTTGCCTGCGTGAGGGTGCCGACCGTGCCATTTGCGACTATATTGCCGGAATGACCGACCGTTTCGCCGTACACACGTTCCATTCGCTCTTCGTTCCCGATTCATGGCCGCATGATACGGGATTTTAAGAGAATCGGAGAAAGAAAAGATGGCAGAAAGAAGGATAAACGAAGATTTTTTGCGTGAGCTTCGGGATAAGAACGAAATCTCCGAGGTGATCTCTTCTTATGTCAATCTGCGTCGGCACGGCAGCACTATGAAGGGGCTTTGTCCGTTTCACAACGAAAAAACGCCGTCTTTTACGGTATATTTGGATACACAGTCATTTTATTGCTTTGGCTGCGGCGCCGGCGGCGATGTCGTGACTTTCATTCGCCGCATGGAAAACCTCGGTTATCTGGATGCTGTAAAATCCCTGGCACAGCGGGCAAATATGGCTTTGCCGGAGGATCATTTTGATGACGGTATCAGCAACCGCCGCCGCCGAATTTTATCTGCCAATCGGGAGGCTGCCCGTTTTTTTCACGAGTGTTTAGTCAGTCAGCAGGGTCGCCCTTGTCTGGATTATCTGCTCAACCGTGGTTATACGATGAGCACGATTCGTCACTTTGGAATGGGCTATGCACCGGACGGCTGGCATACGCTTTGTGACTATCTGCATGGCAAGGGCTACACTTTGCCGGAGCTGGTGGATGCAAACCTAGCCCGAAAGAGCGAAAAAGACGGAAAGGTTAATTACTACGACAATTTCCGCAACCGTGCCATTGTGCCGATTATTGATGTGCGAGGCAATGTTGTTGCGTTCGGCGGCAGAGTACTGGATGACTCCAAGCCGAAATATATCAACACGGCAGATACTCTGGTCTACAAAAAAGGCACCGGTGTGTTTGGGCTGAATTTTGCCAAGGACAGCGGAGAAAGGCGTTTGATTCTTACCGAGGGCTATATGGATACCATTGCCCTGCACCAAGCCGGGTTTACCAATACCATTGCCTGTTTGGGTACGGCTTTGCCGGATGAACAGGTCAATCTCGTCAGCCGTTATGCCGATGAAGTGCTGTTGTCATACGATTCCGATGAGGCCGGTCAAAAAGCCGTCCGGCGTGCGATCGCTGCATTTTCAAAGGTCGGTGTCAAAGTGCGTGTTTTAGCCCTCAGCGGCGGCAAAGACCCTGATGAGATCATTAAAAAATACGGTCCCGAGCGTTTTCGTGCGATCGTGGACGGTGCGGCGAACGATATCGAATTTCGCCTGAATCAGGCGAAACAGCCGTTTGATCTGAATACCGATGACGGAAAGATAAGCTTTATGCGGGAGGCTGTCGGGATTCTGGCAGCCATTGATTCCGATATTGAACGGGATGTTTACGAATCCCGTTTGTCGAATGATTTAGGTATTTCCAAAGAATCTATTTCCGCACAGGTGCGTTCCCAGCGCCGCCGCAGGAATTACAGTCGGGAACGGGAAACATTCCGAAAGATTCAAACACAGTCTTTTGCAGCAAATAAAAGTGTTGCAGTGACCTCCAATATCGGAGCGGTTCGTGCGGAAGAACGGCTCATTGCCAATCTTGTCCGCAATCCGGAGCTGTATCCGAAATTGGCTGAGCAGTTAAATGAGGAATTATTTCTTTCTGAGTTTTATAAACGGGTGTTTCAGGTGATTTTGCCCTATCTGGAACAAAAAGAGTATCCGGAGCTTACGATTTTATCGCAATACTTTTCAACCGATGAAATCGGTCGCCTGACCGGCGTGATCAACTCAGGGCTTCAAACCGGCAACAGCGGTGCAGAATGCATCGAGTGCATAAATCGACTGAAAGAGGAGAAAAATAAATCGGATGTGGGCGATGTTTCTTCTTTCAGCGACGAAGAGTTTTCCAAGCTCTTCAAACAAGGATAAGAAGGAGACAGGATATGGAAGCAGCAGAGAAAAAGAATGCATTGCGTCAGCTCGTCGAAAAGGGTAAGCTCAGCGGTAAGCTGACGACCCATGAGATCGATGCGGCGATGGAAGAAATGGATCTTGATTTGGAGGAACTGGACAGCCTCTATGAAACCATCGAAAATCAGAATATCAAAATCATAGATGACCTGGGCGATATTGCTCTGGAAGCGATCGCATTTGAAACAGAAGGGAAGAGCGGTACAGACACCGTCAGTGCCCCGGATGTAAAGAATATCGCCATGGATGACCCGGTCAAGGTCTATCTGAAAGAGATCGGTCATGTTCCGCTGTTGACTCCCGAAGAAGAAATCAACCTTGCCATTCGCATCAACAACGATGATGAGGCCGCTAAAGCCCGTCTGGCGGAAGCAAATCTTCGCCTGGTCGTCAGCATTGCCAAGCGTTATGTTGGCCGCGGTATGCAGTTTCTGGATTTGATTCAAGAAGGAAACCTCGGCTTGATAAAAGCGGTTGACAAGTTTGACTATACAAAGGGCTTTAAGTTTTCCACTTATGCTACCTGGTGGATCCGTCAGGCGATCACCCGTGCCATTGCCGACCAGGCAAGAACTATCCGAATTCCCGTTCATATGGTTGAAACAATAAACCGTCTTAAAAAGGTACAGAGCCAGCTCCTGCACGAAAACGGCTATGAGCCGAGCGAGGAACTGATTGCCGAAAAGATGAATCTTTCGGTTGAGCGTGTAAGAGAAATTATGCGTGTGGCTCAGGAACCCGTTTCCATGGAAACTCCCATAGGCCCTGAGG
>JAZUJI010000129.1:0-3470 GCA_045642685.1 Acutalibacteraceae bacterium
AGAGATGCGGTTTTGCTTTGGACAAATCGCCGTAAGCAGAAAGGACGATCGGAGCTGTTTTTGTGCCGGAGCAAGTGAGTGTCAGCTCACACGGATAGTCACCGCCTCGGCAAAACAGAACCGCTGTACCGGGGGTAAGTGTGCATTTATTCAGGTTTTCAACACTTTTCCATGCCTGTGACGGCTCCAGGCCGGTGTTTGTGTCTTTTCCGTTTACGCTGTCAATGTAATAAGTCGGAGCAAGAATGACTGCATGGCAGGGCAATGCGGAAAAGAGCATGAGCATCGTAAGAAGCAAAGCGGTGATTTTTTTGCGGATCGACATAGCTTTCGCCCACTTTCCTAATCATTTGTGTTCAGCATAGCATATTTTGGGCGTTGTGACAAGAACTGCGGCATTTTTTGTGCTTGCTGTTTGTAAACTGCCTGCTGTGTTGACAGAATCTCCAGAATGGTGTATTCTTCCTGTTACAGGTAAAGTCTGTTTTTGCTTTAAGAGTGAGTAGATTTCGCCTGAAGAATGATTTATCTACGCAGGAGGTTTTTTATGTTCAATCTGTTTTTTCGAGCGGAAATTTTCAAAAAAGTGTATGCGTTTCTGACCGCACTGCTGATGAGTGTCGGCATCAACCCGAAGCTTCCGCTTCCCTCGGGCGGCATCAAAGCGGATGCTGTTATGTCCTATACCAATGCGATTCCCGGCAGCGCAGCCGGTATGGTCAGCATCGAGTCGAATTATGACGGCGAATATGAGGTCTATTGGGGCAACGAAAAGGGCGAAAAGCTCAGCACCACCAACCAAAAGCAGGAAACCGTATATTACAGTGAATTTGCCGATATTACCGTCAGCGGCGGCAGGGGCGAAAAGACGATGAACGCTTTCCTTGCCATTCCGCCTTATGCCGAAACGATTTTGCTCTATTACGGCGATACCTTGCTGGATACCGATGAAGTGCCGGAAGAAAAGCAGGCGGATACCTCTGCTCCGGCTTATACCTTCGGCTGTCTGAGCGATGTTCATTTTAACCGTTACAGTGCCGAGGGCGGCGATGCGACGGATCTGTCATATCCGAGAGCGTTGAATTTCCTGGATGATATGGGCGTTTCTCTGGTTGCTCTTTCCGGCGATCTTTCTACCAAAGGTGAAGCCGAAGCGTTTGAATCTTTCCACAGATACAACGCACAGCACAGCTTCCCGGTTTACACCTGCCGGGGCAACCATGACTGCAAGAGCAAGTTTAGCTATGATGCCTGGAAAGCCAATGTCAATATCGGCGTGTTTGACAATGAAGCACCCGCCGGTGTACTGAACCGCAGCGATAACGGCTTCGACTTTGTCTATTCCGGCAGTGAAACCAAGGGCGATGTCTTTATTTTTCTCAGCCAATGCAGATCCAACTATCTGGCAGGTGTTTCCATTCTGGAGCAGAGCCAGCTGGATTGGCTGAAAACACAGCTCGAAACCTACAAGGATAAACGGGTGTTCCTTTATTTCCACACCTTCCTCAATTCCTCCAACGGTAACTGGTTCATGGGTGAGGGGAACATCGTTAATGACTATGCTTTGTTCTATCCGCTGCCGTATTTCAAGGGCAACACAGATGAAAAGCAGTTCCGTGCTTTGCTTTCTGCATACAAGAATGTGGTTTTCTTCAACGGTCACTCTCACTGGGCGTATGAAATGGAAAAATACAACAAGGATCTGAATATCACCAACTATGACGGAACAACGGCGACCATGGTTCACATTTCCAGCGTCGGCGCACCGAGAACGACCGATCTTCTGCATCCGTTTATGACTTCAAATCCCGCTTCCATGTCGGAGGGCATCTATGTAACGGCATATCCGGATTACATTGTTACCAATGCGGTGGATTTCGTCAGCGGAGAAATCCTCGCCTACGCAGCTTATCGCATCGCACGATAAAAAGCAGGTGAAAAAAGTTGAATAACAAAGTTTCTTTGCGGGAAAAATTAGGCTACGGTGTCGGAGCGGTCGGTCTGGATCTGAGTTACGGGCTGTTTTACTCATACCTGTCGATTTATCTGACGAATGCACTGGGCATTTCATCGCTGTTTCTTCTTATTCTGGCTCCGATTGCCCGGCTGTGGGACGGCATCAATGACCCGATGATGGGCAGTATCGTGGATATTTCAAACAGTAGGATGGGCAAATACCGCCCGTGGATACTGCGCGGTGCAGTTGCCAATGCGCTTGTTCTCTGCTTTTTGTTCAACAATCCGGGCATAAAGATCGGTTCCGTCTGGCTGTATATCTATGTTGCCGTTTTCTATGTGCTGTGGGGCATGACAAATACATTGGCAGATATTCCGTACTGGTCCATGATCCCGTCCTTTGCCACGGAAGAAAAAGACCGTAACTTTATTTCTACCGTTGCACGCACCTTTTCGGGTTTGGGGCAGGGAATTGTCTTGATTCTCACGGCTCCCATCGTTGCGTTTCTCGGCAAATCGAGCGAGAGCAGTCTGAAAACAATGACTCCCGACTGCCTGCGCAGCGGATTCGGAAAATGGTCGATGATTGCCGCTGCGCTGCTCGTGGTGTTCGCCTGCATTTGCGTTGCGTCCACAAAAGAGCGCAATGTTGTGCCGAGCGGCGAAAAATTCTCGTTCAAAAATGCTTTCAATGAGATAAAACGCAACGATCAGTTGTTGGTTTTCATGCTTTTTGCCATGATCTCCAACGCCGGCTACTACATGACCTCGGGTATCAGCAGTTACTATTTCAACTCGGTACTCGGTGATTTGAATTTGCAGTCAAAGTTCAATTTGTTCGGAGCGGTCGGTTCGGTGCTCGGCATCGCCGTGATTCCCGTTTGTTCAAAATTTATGAACAACCGCTCGATCTACAAGCTTTCGTTGAGCATGGCGGCTGCCGGATACATCGGCATGGCGATTGTCGGCTACGGCTTCGGCGGCAATGTGCTCGGGCTTGGCATTTGCTATCTGGTGACTTCCGTCGGTATCGGCAGTATGTTTGTCAATCAGACCGTTATGCTTGCCGATGTGGTCGATTACGGTGAATACAAGCTCGGTAAGCGCAGTCAGAGCCTTACATTTTCCATGAAAGGCTTTTTGCAGAAAATGGCATACACCGTTCAGTGCATCGTCATGTATGCCGCTTTCAGCATTACAAAGTATGACGGAACCGCTGCAGAGCAGACCATACAGACGAAGAGTGCGATCAGCGCCATGATGTTCCTGTTCCCGCCTGTTCTGATTTTAATTTCTTTATTTATCTTCTCAAAGAAATTTAAGATTTACGGCTCATTCAAGCAGGAGGTTCTGGCAGCCGTATCCGCAATGCACAAAGAGGAATAAGTCAAAACCCACCGATTCTCCCGCGAGAGCTTCGGTGGGATTTGCTTTTTATGGATATCCGGAAATTACGGTTTGGGAGCGTTCGGAACGGTTTCCGGCTGCGTCAAGTGCTACTGCGGTGCTGTTAA
>JAZUJI010000130.1:0-16176 GCA_045642685.1 Acutalibacteraceae bacterium
CGTGGAATTGACTAAGTCAAGCGTTTCGATCAGCCCGCTGCTTTGCGTATCAAGCATATGGTTGTTCGCAAGCGTCAGCACATCAAAGCCCAGGTCGGCAAGTGTTTTTGCCATGACCGTCGGCGTATTAAAGCACGGATAGGTCGCAACCGGCCGGCTGCCCGACATCATGGTTTCCTGATTGATGACGGCAATATCCGCACTTTTAACCGTATCCTTCAGATTGGCATAAACCGGCGTGAAATCATAGCTGCCGTCGTTCGTGCGTGCCTGCGCCTGCTTGTAAATCGGCTTGTGGATCAGATTATCACCCACCGCAAGCATCTTGACCGTCGTGCTGCGCGGCTGAGGCAGTGTAGCTGCCGCTGTTTCGCTTGTATCGGATTTTTGCAGTTTAACGGAATCTTTACTGACCGGAAGACGGGATGTGACAACAAGCGCAGCCCCCAGCACAGCCAGAAAAACCGTAAGAACTAACAAAAGAGTTTGTCTGCTCTTCAAAATATGCACCTCTTTCGGTTACTGCTGCGATGTGCCGTTTGCATTGCCTATGGTGCTGTTGATATTTTCTTTGGCTTGACGGACATTGGCCAGGCTGTTGGTCAAAGCACGCTCGGTCGTGCCGATAACATTCTGCACAAAGCTTGCTGCCGAAGAGCAGATATCACTTGACCACTGCGAAGCTCTGGCACGAACCTCCTCCGCCTGAGCATTTGCCCGTTCGATGGTTTCGTTTGCAGCGGCGTTGGCATTGGCGATGATGATTTCGCTTTGATTCTTTGCCTTCTGAATCATATCCTCACAGTAAATCTTCGCTTTTGCGGCGATTTCACTTTCTTCCACCAGCCTGCGTGCGGTTGCCTCCGCATCAGCTTTCATCATGCTTGCCTTTTCCTCTGCCTCCGTGACGGTTGCTTTGGCACGATCCTCCGCCGTCAGGATATGTTCCTTCGCCTTGGAATTTGCCTTATTCAGCGTGTCACGAGCCTTTTCGTTGGCTTCGTTCACGGTCTGCTCGGCAATTTCTTTCGCCTCTTCAATGATCTGATTGCGGTCGCTGACAATGTTGCGTGCCTGACGGATCTCTTCGGGAACATTGTCACGGATACCGTCTACACAGTTGCGAATTTCTTCGATATCGACGCTGATTTTGGATGAAAAAGCAATTTTCTGACCGTTGTCCAGCGTTTCTTCAATTTTTTCAAGGAAATCTTCAATGTTCATGGTCATCGATCCTTTCTGATTCTGTTTTCTATATCTTCACGAATTTCTTCCGGGACAAAATTGGAAATGTCACCGCCGTATTCGCAAATTTGCTTCACAACACTTGAGGACAAAAACATATTCTCGGCACTCGCTGTAATAAAAACGGTTTCAACATCGGCATTGAGCTTTTTGTTCGCCAGTGCCTGCTGAAATTCCGTATCAAAATCCGACACGGCACGCAAGCCCTTGACCACCGCAACAGCCCCTTTTTCGGCAGCGTAATCCGCCAGAAGACCGTAATACGCATCCACTTCAACACCGGGGATATCCTTCACACAGCGGCGAATCAGCTCCACACGCTCGCTCGGGGTAAAGGCACCCTCTTTTTTATAATAATTTTTCATGACGACTACGATCACACGATCAAACAGCTTCGCAGAACGGCGAATAATATCCAGATGACCGAGCGTAATGGGATCAAAGCTGCCGGGGCAAATGGCTATTCTCATGCTTCTGCCCCCGTTCGGTAAACTGCAAGCTCCGTTTTGCCGTATTTGTACCGGCGGTACAGCGACAGCCCTGCAGCGGATTCCGGCAGCTCCTCACCAAAGGGAAGCTCGCACATGACGATTCCGCCCGGAGCAACACGCTCGTCAAGCTGAACCAGTGCCTTTTGCAGCAAGCCTGTGCCGTAAGGCGGATCCAGCAAAACAATATCGTAAACCGCAGGAGTCATTTTGATAAAGGAAAGTGAATCGGTATACATGACGGCGGCGGAATCGGCAAGGCCGGTATGCTCCAGATTCTTTTGAATCACATCGACCGCCTGTTTATCACGGTCAACAAAGGTGCAAAAATCCGCACCACGGCTGAGTGCCTCGATCCCGAGCTGACCGGAACCGGCAAATAAATCCAGCACCCGTCTGCCCTCTAATTCAAACTGTAAAATACTGAACATTGCTTCTTTGACACGATCCGTCGTCGGTCGGACGATCTCATCGCCGGAAAGGGTGAGCAGCGTACGCCCTCTTGCCGAACCTGTAATTACTCTCATAGAATTACCTCGAAAATAGTCACAATAACACATTGTATACTTATTTATTATCACGGATTTCTTTCGATTTGTCAAGCTAAATCCGTTTTTTCGCCATGAAAATAGGCATAAACCGCCTTGGCACTGCGCTCATCCACACCGGGGACTGCCCGAAGCTGCTCCACGCTCGCCTGCGAAACCGCCGAAACGGACTTAAATACTTTGAGCAGCGCCGCCGCCCGTTTTTCACCGACCCCGGAAATCGCCGTCAGCGTAGTGGAAATACCCTTGTTTCGCAGCTGCCGGTGATACTGGATGGCGAAGCGGTGCACTTCCTCCTGAATATTCGATACCAGCGTAAACGCCGCACGCCTGGAATGAATGGCAATTTCGCCGCCCTCGCCGGTAATGGCACGGGTACGGTGGCTCGAATCCTTTACCATGCCGAACAACGGCACATCGATCCCCAAACGCAGCATCACGGCACGCACGGCATTCACCTGAGGCTGTGCGCCGTCAAGCAGGATCAAATCGGGCAAGCGGGCAAAGCCGCTTTCGCTGCTGTCTTTTTCTTCCAGATAATGCCGGAACCGCCGTTCCAGCACCTCCGCCATGGAGGCGCAGTCGTCCTGTCCCTCGAATCCCTTGATCTTAAACCGCTTGTACGCCGATTTGAACGGCTGACCGTTTTTGAACACGATCATACCTGCCACATTGTCGGTTCCGGCGGTGTGGGATATATCGTAGGATTCAATGTATTCCGGCGGTGCGGAAAGCCCGAGCAGATGAGCAAGCTCATCAAGAGCCGCTGTATCTTTTCCCTTTCGCCCCAAGCTCAGTGCCAGCTTTTCCGCCGCATTGGAGCGGCACATATCCACCAGTTCTTTTTGGCTGCCCCGCTGCGGCACGGCGATCGACACCTTCCGCCCCGCTTTTTCGCTCAGCCAACGGGCAAGCAGATCCGCATCCTGCGGCTCATAATCGAACGAAACACGGGGCGGGATCCGCTCCCGCATGGAATAATAACCGATAATCAGCTCGTATCGAGCCTGCGCTTCATCCTCGGGCGCATCAATCAGAAAATGTTCGCTGTCGCACAACCGACTGTTCAGGAAGCGCAAAACCGCCAGACAGGCACGCTCCTGCGACTGCGCCAAAGCAAACACATCCTGCTCCGGCACATCGGCGCTGACCACCTTTTGCTTTTCACCGAACCGGGAAATGGCACGGATCCGATCCCGCAGAGCTGCTGCCCTTTCAAACTCCAGATTTTCCGCCGCTTCTTCCATTTGTTCTTCCATGGATTTCAATGCTTTGGTACTTCCGCCGCGCAAAAACTCCACCGCCTGCTCCACATTGCGCTGATAATCCGGCAAACTGATCTTGCCGGCACAGGGTGCAGAGCATTGCTTGATGAAAAAATTCAGACAGGGACGCTGACGGGTCGAACACGGGAAGGTCTTTCCGCATTGAGGCAGCAGAAAAACTTTCTGCACCTCCTCCACCGTTTCCTTGACGGCAAACGAGCTTGTATAAGGACCGAAGTACTGTGCCGTCGGATCATCGGTGTGAAACGAAGCCTCGATTTTCGACCAGGGACCCTTTGTGACTTTGACATAGTGGTAGCCCTTATCATCCTTGAGCAGAATATTATATTTCGGGGTATGCTGTTTGATCAGGCTGCACTCCAGCACCAGTGCCTCAAACTCGCTGTCGCAGATGATATAATCAAAGTCCTGCACATTCTCCACCATACGGATGACCTTGGTCTGGTGGTTGCGGTGCGAACCGAAGTAACTGCTCACACGGTTTTTCAACGCTTTTGCTTTGCCGATGTAGATGATCCCGCCTGATTTATCCTTCATCAGATAAACACCCGGACGCAGCGGCAGACTCATCGCCTTTTTGCGCAGTCGTTTCTCTCGTTCCTGATTGGTTTCCATTCAGATTCTCACTTTGTGAAGAAGGTCAAAAAGGCTTTGTATGCCATATACAGATCCAGCTTGGAGATCACCTCATACGGAGCGTGCATGGAAAGCACCGGCACACCGACATCAACAACATCAATGTTACGCCGTGCCACATATCTGGCAACCGTTCCTCCGCCGCCTTCATCCACCTTGCCGAGCTCGCCGATTTGCCAGACAACGCCGTTTTCATCAAACAAGCGGCGAACACGACCCATAAATTCGGCGCTTGCATCGGAAGTGCCTGCCTTGCCCCTTGCACCGGTGTATTTTGTCACCACAATGCCGCGGTTGGCATAGGAAGCGTTATTTTTATCCAGCACATTTGAAAAAGTCGGGTCAAATGCCGCATTGACATCGGCGGACAGACACTCGCTCCGGCTCATCACATCACGGCCCTCGCAGCCCTGCATACGAGCCAGATCACTGAGGAAATAGCTCATATATTCCGACTCCAGGCCGGTATTTCCTTCCGAACCGACCTCTTCCTTATCAGTCAGTATTGTAACGGCCGTATATGCCGGCTTGCCGCAGTCAAGCACCGCCATCAGGGACGGATAGGCACACACACGGTCATCGTGACCGTATGCACCGATCAGGCTGCGGTCAAAGCCGATATCATCGGCACCAAACGCCGGAACAAGCTCCAGCTCGGCACTGAGAAAATCTGCTTCCGTCAAACCGTATTTTTCGTTGAGGATGGAAAGAATGTTCAGCTTCACCCGTTCGCTCTCGTCATCCCCGGCAAACGGACGGGAGCCGACCAGAATGTTCAGTTCCTCGCCCTTTACACCCTCGGACAAAGGACGCTTCATCTGCTCTGCTGCCAAATGCGGAAGCAGATCCGTCACAACAAATTTCGGATCACCGGCATCCTCGCCGATGTTCACCGTCACACTCTCGCCGTTTCGTTTCACCAAAACACCATGAAGCGAAAGCGGGATCGCCGTCCACTGATACTTTTTGATCCCGCCGTAATAGTGGGTTTTGAACAAAGCAAGATCGGTATCTTCGTAGAGCGGATTGGGCTTCAAATCCAATCGTGGGGAATCAATGTGAGCCACCGCAATGCGCACACCTTCTGCCACCGGCTTTTGACCGATGACCGCCAGAATGACGGACTTGCCACGATTGTTCAGGATCACTTTGTCACCGGCAGAATAAACCGCCTTGCGGTCAAACGGCACATAGCCGTTCTCTGCCGCAAGATTGCAGACAAAATCCACAACTTCCCGTTCCGTCTTATTCCGGCTCATAAACGATTTGTAGCCTTCTGCAAACGCATCTGCTTTTTTGACTTCGTCTTCACTGACCAAGTCACAAATGTGTTTGGGCTGATAAAACAGTTCCTTGCGCAAATTTTCATTCTTACTCATACTTCAAGCTCCTTATATTTCTGATAAATTTTTTTGATTTCTTCTTCCAACACAAAAGGCGGTTCATTGTAAAGAACCACATCCGCTCTTTCGGCAAATTCCCTCTCGGAAAGCTGTGCTTTCATGCGCAGCCGTGCCGCCTGCTCGCTGATACCGTCCCGCTCCATGATCCGTTTCAAGCGAACCGGATCAGAAGCAGTTACAACAGCTGTAAAGCTACACAGCTTGTCAATTCCACTTTCAAACAAAGCAGCTGCATCCACGAGCACAGCCGTCTTGCCCGCAAGCGAAAAGGCATTGATCTCTTCGTTGATTTTTGCCGTTACAGCAGGGTGAACCAACCGGTTCAGACACGCTGTTTGTTCGGGTGAGGCAAAGGCCCGTTCGGCAAGTCTGCTGCGAATCAAAGCACCGTTTTTATCCAGAACATCCGCACCGAACCGTTCCGCTAAACGGGGCAGAAGCGGTGAGCCGGTTTCCGTCACGCTCCGTGCGGTTTTATCCGCATCAATCCACGCAAAACCGTACTTTTCGCAGAGCCGCTCAGCCACCGTGGACTTTCCCGCTCCGGTCGGACCGGTCAGACCGATGACGACTGCGCCGTTCAAATCCACCACCGTAAAAGCGGCGGCACGCAGCAGGCGGTTGATGACCGCCAAACCGACCCCGTCCGTATCGGGACAGCGGGCGTAGGCGGTCGAAACACCCAGCTCGTCCAAACGGCGCAGCGCATCAAAAAGCAAATGCGCCTGTGCGCTGCTGTCATGCTCCCGACCGACTTCGATAAACGGGATGTCAAGCTGTTCCCCTTCACAGTCAAAGCAGAGTGCGGCGCAGTCTTTTTTGCCGCTTACAAACCTGCGATAGGCAGAAAAATCACCCTTTACTATTATTACCCGGGTTTTCGGTGAATAATGCTTATATTTCATACCGGGAGAAGCCGCTTTGCGTTCCGGATTCAGCGGATTGAGAACCGCCGCATCCACTTTCACCTCGCCCAGAACCTCACGCAGCTGTTCCACGGAGATGCCGCCGGGACGCAGCACACACGGAACATCACCGACTAATGTAATCACAGTGGATTCCACACCGACTGCACTGGCGCCGCCATCCACGATGGCGTCGATCCGCCCCCATAGATCCCGAACCACATGGTCAGCCGTGGTCGGACTGGGACTGCCCGACAAATTGGCAGACGGTGCCGCCAAAGGCACTCCCGCCGCCGTAATCACCGCAGCAGCCGCCGGATGGGACGGCATACGCACCGCCACGGTATCCAAACCGCCGCTGACCTGTTCGGGGATTCGGTCGCTTTTCGGCATAATGATCGACAGCGGCCCGGGCCAGAATTTTTCCGCCAACCGGTATGCCGCTTCCGGCACCTCCGACACAAGCTCCGTCAGCTGCTCCAACGATGAGATGTGAACGATCAGCGGATTATCCTGCGGTCTTCCCTTGGCCTCAAAAATTTTCGCCGCCGCTTCGCCGTCAAACGCATTGGCGGCAAGGCCGTAAACCGTTTCGGTCGGAATTGCCACCAAGCCGCCTTCTCTCAGAATTTTTCCCGCCTGCTCCGCTACACCGGGAGCATATTTCCAAAGTTTTGTTTCGGGCACTGTTTTACACCTCGGCTCCGTTGCTTTTGAGTTTTTCTGCTGTATCGGCAGTAATCAACGCATCGATCAATTCATCTAAATCGCCGTTCAGAATCGCTTCCAGACGGTACAGCGTCAACCCGATGCGGTGATCGCTGATGCGCCCCTGCGGATAGTTATAGGTGCGGATGCGTTCGCTGCGATCCCCGGTGCCGACCTGTGCCCGGCGTTCGCCCGCAATTTCGCCCGCCTGTTTTTCCCGCTCCGCCTCCAGAATACGGGATCGCAGGATCTTCATGGCTTTGTCTTTGTTTTTGTACTGCCTCCGCTCATCCTGACATTCCACCACCGTACCGGTCGGCAGGTGTGTAATACGGATAGCGGACTCGGTTTTGTTGATGTGCTGACCGCCGGCTCCGCTTGAGCGGAAGGTATCGATCTGCAAATCGGTCGGGTTGATCTGCACATCCACTTCCTCTGCCTCCGGCAAAACCGCCACGGTCACGGTAGAGGTATGAATACGCCCCTGACTTTCGGTTTCCGGTACACGCTGAACCCGGTGCACACCGCTTTCAAACTTAAAACGGGAATAGGCACCGTCCCCGTTGACCATAAAGCTCACTTCCTTGAAGCCGCCGACCTCGGTTTCATTGGCGTTCAGAATTTCGGTGCTCCAGCCCTTGGTCTGCGCATACATCGAATACATCCGGTAAAGCACATAGGCAAACAGGGTCGCTTCATCTCCGCCGGCTCCGCCCCGGATCTCGACAATCACATTGCGGTCATCGTTCGGGTCACGGGGCAGCAGCAGCACCTTCAGCTCATCCAGGCACTGCTGAAGCTGTTCCCTCGCCTGTTCACATTCCTCCCGGGCAAGCTCTTTCAGCTCGGCATCGGAGGCAGGGTCATTCAGCAGCAGCACCGCTTCCTCCTCTGCCTGCTTTGCCGTTTTGTATTCCCGGTACTTTTCGACAACCGGCGTCAAATGCTTTTGTTCCTGCATATATTTTCTGCAAAGAGCGATATCGGAGCTTACCTCCGGCAGGCACAGCCGAAGGTTGATTTCTTCATACCGTTCTTCCACTTGTCTGAGTTTTTCGAGCATAGAGGCTTACTCCTTTTGTTCAGGCGATTCAATGCGCCGGATGTTCTTTTCGATTTTGACTCTCGGCGTCATAAACTCGTGGCCGCAGCCGCAGCAGCGCAGGCGAAAATCCATTCCGACCCGCAGCACCTCAAAGCAGCTGCTGCCGCAGGGATGCGGTTTTTTCATGTACAATTTGTCTCCGAGTAGTACATTCATAACATAATCAACTCCAATTAGGATATTATACCATAAAGAAGCAGCAATAGCAACTTTTGCTTTTTGGCATGGAACGAAAATTCCGGCATATATATCACTATGCAGTGAGATTCACTTTTCGTTTAAGGAGGGAGCCGGCGCACACCGCCGCAGCCATATGAACAAATTCTGTCCCGAAGGACGACTGATGAACACCACAGAAAACCTTGCCCTGCTCCGGGATAAGAGCGGCATCATGCAAGCCTACACGCACGGAACCGTTCTGGAGGCCCGTGTGCTTTTGTGCGACAACAACCATGACCTGCATCTGGATCTGGGGCCGATGCGGGGGCGTATCCCCCGTGAAGAGGGTGCCATCGGGATCGAGGACGGCTCCGTGCGTGATATTGCGCTCATCTCACGGGTCAATAAGCCCGTTCAGTTTCGCATTATCGGCTTTGAATCCGATATATACGGCGAGCAAACCGCTGTTCTGAGCCGAAAAAGCGTGCAGAAGGATTGCCGCAGAAGCTGCCTTTCCGCCCTACGCCCCGGCGATGTGATCGATGCCACTATAACGCACACAGAGGGCTTCGGCGCATTTGCCGACATCGGAGCCGGTCTGGTTGCACTCATCCCCATTGATGCCGTGTCGGTTTCCCGTATTCCGCACCCGAATGTGCGTTTCGGAGTCGGTGACCGGATCAAGGCCGTCATCAAAAGCATTGCGCCCGACGGAAAAATCACTCTGACGCATAAAGAGCTGCTCGGGACCTGGGAAGAAAATGCAGCAAAATTCAAAGCGGGCGAAACCGTGCCCGGGATCGTCCGCTCTGTTGAAAAATATGGTGTTTTTGTTGAACTGGCGCCGAATCTGGCAGGGCTTGCCGAACCGGTCGCCGACATCCGGCCGGGGCAGCACGCAACGGTTTACATTAAAAGTCTGATTCCGGAACGCATGAAAATCAAGCTGACTATTGTCGATTCCTTTCATGCGCAGTATCCGACACAGCTGCCGGCCTATTTTTTGAAAGAATCTCACATTGACCGCTGGGTATATTCCCCGGAATGCTGCCCGAGATTGATCCAAAGCGTTTTTAATTAAGATATGGCTCAGCGGGTCAGCAAACCGGCATCAAGCACATACTGGCTGCCTGTGACATAGCGTGCCTTATCACTGGCAAGGAACAAAACGGAATCCACAACATCTTCCACTTCCAGCCACGGCACGGGGATGAGGTTGCCTGCGGAAGCCTCGGCGATCTCTTCCGGTGTCTTGCCTTCCATTTCGGCAAGTCCGTCATTCATCGGTGTATTGACACCGGTGGGATGGATGCTCACCACACGGATACCGTAGGGAGCAAGCTCGATAGCCTGCGACTTTGTCAGACCGACCAGACCGAATTTGGATGCAGCGTAGTGAGAAAGACGGTTCATACCGCGCAGACCGCCGATGGAGGAATTATAAAGAATCACACCGCTCTTTTGTGCGATCATGTGCGGAATAACATACTTGGAAATGAGCCAGCCGCCCTTGAGGTTAATGTCAATCATGGAATCCCATTCTTTTTCGGTCATTTCCCAGGACTTTGCGTAGGCGCAGATTCCCGCATTGCTGAACAGAATATCCACCGTGCCGAACCGATCGGTGCCCTTTTTTACGGCAGCCTCCACCTCGGCCTCGTCACGCACATCGGCTGCGCAGATCTCGCACGCACCGCCGAGGGCTTCGATCTCTTTTTTCAGGTTTTCCAAATCCTCGCCGCAGGAACGGTTATAGGACGGATATTCGATTTTTGAGCCAAGATCAACGGCAATAACATTGGCACCCTCTTTGGCAAACGCAAGCGCAACACCTCTGCCCTGCCCCTTTGCCGCACCGGTGACAAGCACCGTTTTTCCTTTGAAATTATACATTTTCATCTTCTCCAAACAAATTATTTGTCGTAACCGAACAGATAGGTGTCTAAATCGACACGCAAAACCGTGTTGATCAGGTTGGTCGCTATCATGATCGCCGCAAAAGAAGTCAGCACGACCAGCTGCTCATCGTTGAACAGTGCTTTCATTTCGGCAAACTGCTCCTCATCAATTTCATGCGGATTATCGACAATGTTGCGGCCGAATGAAATCAGAGCCTGCTGTTTTTCCGTAAACGAAAACGAATCAAAATCAATGCCCTCATCCCGCAGGATCTTGCGGAAAAAGGATGAGCAGATCAGGCAATCGTTCTCGGCGGAAATCGCATAACAGAAAAGGTTGATATCGAGCGGAGAAAGGAACTTCGCCGCTTCATCCCGGAGCGTATACCACTCCATAAGAGCCTTGAACGACGGAACATTGTTGAGCAGCGTGCGCTTCATGTTCGTCATCTTGCCGATTTTCATGTGTTCATCGTGGGCTTCCTTTACCGCCTGAGAAGCGGTTTCGTAATCAATTTGGGGAACTCGTGCCATTGTAACCGTACCTCCGAAAAACATTTATCTTTCGCACGCTGCTATTTTATCCCTTTTATGAGCCGGTTTCAAGTGCTATTCTTGATTTATCTGTTTTTTTTTGGTATAATGCGAAAGAACGAGCCTGCAAAACCGTTTTTTGCCGAATCGCAGGCCGCACGGAGGTTATTCCATGAAAAAAATTCTCGTCACGGGCGGTGCCGGTTTCATCGGCGGAAATTTCATTCACTATATGCTGCGGGACTATCCCGATGTGTCGCTGGTCTGCCTGGATGCGCTGACCTACGCCGGCAATCTGGAAACGCTTGCCGCCGCATTCAAAAACCCGCATTTCCGGTTTGTCAAAGGCAGCATCACCGACCGCAGATTGGTTTTCGACTTGTTTGAAAGCGAAAAATTCGATGCAGTGGTCAATTTCGCCGCCGAATCTCATGTTGACCGCTCCATTGAAAACCCCGAAGTATTTTTACAGACAAACATTCTCGGTACACAGGTGCTGCTGGATGCCTGCAACCGTTTTTCGGTGCCCCGTTATCATCAGGTTTCGACCGATGAGGTTTACGGCGATCTGCCGCTGGACAAGCCCGAGCTGATGTTCACCGAAACCACGCCGATACACACCTCCTCCCCCTATTCGGCAAGCAAGGCCTCGGCGGATCTGCTCACGCAGGCGTATCACCGCACCTTCGGCACACCGGTCACGATCTCACGCTGTTCCAACAACTACGGTCCGTATCAGTTCCCCGAAAAGCTGATTCCGCTGATGATCGCCAAGGCATCTGCCGACCAGCCGCTGCCGGTTTACGGCGAAGGGCTGAATGTGCGTGACTGGCTGTATGTGGAAGACCATTGCCGTGCCATTGCCATGATTTTGTTCAACGGCCGCATCGGCGAAGTTTACAACATCGGCGGACACAACGAGCGCACCAATCTCCAGGTCGTAACAACGATCCTGCGGCAGCTCGGCAAGAGTGAAAGCCTGATCACCCATGTCAAAGACCGGCCCGGACACGACCGCCGCTACGCCATTGACCCGAAAAAAATCGGAGATGAGCTCGGCTGGAAGCCCGAAACGCTGTTTGACGAGGGAATCGAACGCACGATTCAATGGTATATTGAAAACGAGGGCTGGTGGAAAAACATTCTGAACGGCACCTACAAAAGCTATAAACCATCCGATTTTTCATAATGGAAACTGGCAACATTCTTTTTATGGAATGTTGCCAGTTTTTTTGTCAAAAAATTGTGAAAATTTACACCAAGACATTTAATACTTTTTATGTTACAATACATACTGAAAATATTATCCGGGAGGAACAAACTTATGCAGAATTCTAACAAACCCTTTATGCGAGTTCTCTGCACTGTTCTGTCTGTCGTAATGATGCTCACCGCCATTCCGCTGACTGTTTCACACGCAGAAGATAAAGCTCCGCAGGTCGTCAGCTTCGGTACATACTCCGAAAAAGCCGTTTTCTGGACGGTCGCTGCCGCAGCCGATGACAATTACATCCTGATTGCAAACAATGTTTTGGTAAAGGGCAGTGCTTCAACTAAGTATATGTCCACCGCCACTGCTTTCCCCGATTACAGCGGCTCCTCTATCGAAACCTATATCACCGGCACGCTGCTTTCCGCTGTTTTCTCAACAACACAGCAGACCAAACTTGCCAACTTCACCACCAACTATGTAGCAAGTGTCAGCGGAACCAAAACCGACAAAACCTATACCGGCAAAATGTGCCTTCCCTCTGCCGCTGATATTCCGGCAAGCTTTTTCACGAAATGCACACTGATCACTGCCACCACAGCAGCCGGAACCTCATATTGGACTGTGGATGCTGCTGCATCCACTGCGACCGATAAAAAAGTGGTCGGCTATTCTGCCACCGGTACAAAAGCAACGGCCGCTGCTAACGCAACCACATTCGGCATTCGTCCGACGATCGCCGTTGCCAAGGCTGACCTGATCGCTCTCCCGACCGTCACCGGCTGCACTTTCACGGATGTTGCAGGCAATACGATCACCGATATTATTCGCGGTGAAGGTTTTAAGATCAAGCTCGATGATAACTACAATCAGTCCACGGTCGTTGTCAAGAGCGCTTCGGCTCTCACTCCTAACGATGGTATTTATACCGTTCCCGCCGATTCAACCGGCATTACGGTCGAAGGTGTTGTACCCAATCCGGCGAATTTCACCGCATATGATGCTGCCATTCAGGCTGCAAGCGCCATTGATTCTTCCGTTTACGCAAACCGTGACATTTACCCGACGGATGTCTGGGCACCTGTTAAGGCTTTGCTTGACGCTCCTCTCAACAAAGAGCAGCTTACCGCTTTGAATCAGGCAGCCATCGACCAGTACACAAACAGCCTCAATGAGGCAGTCGCCGCTCTTCCGGCAGACTTCACCGATTACTGCGCTGCCCTTGCTGCAATCACCGATATTAAAACCAAGGGCGAATCCGGTAACACCTATGACCTGACCGGTCAGTTCATTTTCGATTCCAACTATACACAGGTTCTTGAAGAAGGTATGGCGCAGCCCCTTTCTTACCATGTAAAGGCTGTTCTGAGCAAGTACAAGGAAGCCAACATCAAGGCTTGCAAAATTGCAGATCAGGCTACTGTTGACCAGGCTACAGCCGCTTACAATCTCGTTGCCGGCAAGGTCGGCTATCTTTCCGCCAATATCACAAACTGGAAAAAGTACAAGGAAGACATTGAAGGTCTGGACGGCACCAAGTACATGGATGTTGACACCGCAAAGAATTCCTGTGCTCAGATCGTGGCAGCGCATAACTACGAAACCGACCCGGTCGACTGCCGCCAGCAGGCAGAGGTCGATCAAGCCGCAAACGCTTTGAAGGCCATTTGGGATCCCTATTTCACCGACAAAACCATGTACATCCCCACCGACTTCACCGCTTTGGACGAAGCTATTGAAGCAGCTAAGACCATTAATCTGGATGATTACCTCAACGATGAAGAAATTGCAGCGGATGATTTCTATGCGAAGTACATGACTTTGGAAGGCAGCGCAAGCGAAGCCAAATCTCTGTTCACAGCCGCATTTGAAAATGCTCAGAAGGTTGATCGTGAGCAAAACAAATATAAATTCCAGGGTCAGAATAACATTGATGACCTTGCCGAAAGACTCGTTCAGAACACTGCTAAGCTTGAATCTTTCCGCCGCCTGACCGGTTCACAGAAAACAAGCATCAAGATCAAGGCTTTCTTTGCAAAAATCGGCAACTTCTTCCGCATGGTCAGCGAAATCAGCAAGACACTCTTTAACCTGCTCGGTATGCTGTTCCGCGGCGAAATCGACCTTTACAGCGTATTTGAGCTGCTGGAGGTTGACCAGAAGACCCTTGACTTCCTCATTAAGATCGGCATTAAACCGAAAGAAGAAGTCGTAGACTGATAACATCCCTGTCGGGCAAGGCGATACGCCTTGCCCGTTTTTTAGAGTTTTTTGAAGAAAGGTGAATACAATGAGCAGACGAATTTTTGCCAACCACTGCCACATCTACCCCGAGGAGCGCAGACCGAACGGCACGGTAGATGCGTTGAAAGCCTATATGGAAGAATGTGAAATTGAAAAAGCCGTTGCCTTTGCGCCGTTTCCCCATGTGATGAAGGATGCCGGGCTGACCTGCGACCGGAACGATTATCTGGCACAGCGTATTGCGAACGATGACCGCTTTGTCGGCTTCGGCACGGTGGATTTTGACCGGGACAATATTGCCGACCAGGTTAAGCATATCGCCTCGCTCGGCTTCAAGGGCATCAAGGTGCACCCCGCTGCACAGGAGATCAGCGTTGTGGGCGAAAAAGCGTTTGCGCTGTATGAAGAAGCGGTTGAGCAAAACCTGTTCCTTTCGTTCCACACGGGGCTTCACTGGCACCGCCTGATGGATTATCACCCCGTTTTGTTTGATGAGGTCGCATGGAATTTTCCGGAGCTGCAATTCAGCATGGAGCATATCGGCGGCTACCACTTCTTCCGGGATGCGCTCGCCGTTATCTGCAACAACTCCCGACACGAACCGCACGGCAATGTTTACGCCGGCTGGACGAGCATTTCCGATTCCACACCGCCCGGCAAATGGGCATTGAGCGATGAGGAGCTGCTCACCGTCATTCGGCAGACCGGGGCGGAATACAGCATTTTCGGCACCGATTTTCCGTTCCAGAAGCCGGAAACGCTCAAAGCCGCTATCGCCAGATTTGAAGCACTCGACATGGACGAAGAAGCCAAGGACGGTCTGTTCGGGCAAAATCTTGCCCGTGTGCTTGATGTAAAATTTTGATGAGCGTGCGCATTTGTGCAAAAAAGCAAACCGTTCCGGAACACATTCGGAACGGTTTGCTGCTTTTTTTCTTCCCGGTTTACTGCGGCAGATTTAATTCCATTTAACATTGCCCCATGATTTATCATCAGCAGAGCCGCTGCCCGATGAGGGCGCCGTTGTTGCCGCTGCGGTCGTGGCAGCTGCAGTGGTTTGTGAATCTTTTCCGGGCGTTAAAGGCTTGCCGGCTTCTGTGGGGCTGTCGGATGACGGCTTCGTTGTTGTTTTAGAGCCTTCACCCGAAGTCTGACCGGGTGCCGCAGGTTTGGCCGTTGTTTCGGCTGAACCGCCTGTTTCAGCCGGTTCAGAGGCAGCCTGTGTGCTTTCGCCCGGTTTAGCGGGGTTGGCCTTGCTGCCGTTTGCGGTTTCGCCTGCTGCGGTTTCAGCGGTTTTGTCCTCATCCTTGCCGAAATAGATTTTTCCGTCCTCAGGCAGAATAATGCCGTCCCCGATATCCGCACCGCCTGCCTGCGCTTCGGCAACTTCTTCCGTCAAAGCGGCTGATGCGGCTGCTGCCTCGCTGAGCTCTTCCTCTTTTTGGGCGCCGCCGTTACCGCAGGCAGTGACCGTAAGGAGCGAAGCTGCGCAGAGCAAAGCCGAAATAATGCGTATGGATCTCATTTTGTTATCCTCCGAAAAAATAAATCATAATGTAGTCGGGTCACTAATAAGCTGATTCAAAACATTGTGGAAAAACAGAAAGATTTTATGAACCAGCTTAACGATAGCACCGTAAAGGTTATCCGGGTGAACTCTGCCGCAAAATGCGCACGGTTCTCCGCTCCAGTCCGGCTCTTCATCGTGGAATTCTTCGGGCATTTCTTCCGCATGATAAGCAAGGTTGACCGAAACGCCGCTTTTGATTGATACATCGTCTTTGTTTTCGGCATAAATATCGCTGCC
>JAZUJI010000131.1:0-6232 GCA_045642685.1 Acutalibacteraceae bacterium
CAGCACCACGGTACTCTTTCCGTTCACCTGACCAAGCAGGCGTGCCAAATCACGCAGAAGTGTTGTTTTGCCGGTGCAGGGTGGACCGACAAGCAAAAAGCTGCGAAAGCCGTTTTGTTTGATCCGTTCAAACAGCTCCCGTGCACACCCGGGATGCTCCCGAGCAATGCGAATATTGATCGAGGAAATATCCCGAACTGCCGTGATCGCTTCACCTGAGCAAACTGCTGTTCCGGCTATGCCGACCCGGTGACCGCCTTTGACCGTTACAAATCCGTCGCAAATATCCCGGCAATGGGTATGCACCGAAAAGCCGCACACCATGCGAAAACATTCTTCCACATCCTCTTTTACTGCACAAAACGGTACCGCTGTCGGCAAATAACTCATCTGACCGCTGCCGGTAAATGTGATATCCCGATTCGGCAGACGAACCAAAAGCGGCCGGTTACAGCGCAGGCGAATCTCCTGCGCCTGCGTTTTCACCTGCAACGGCAGCTTGAGCAAAACCGAGCGCACCCGGTCACCGGTGCATAACACCGCTTCATCAAACGGGCTTTTATCGTCCACTTTTTTGCCGTCCTTTCTTTCGGATGTTCTATCCATATGCCGCCTTGTCCGCTTCTATGACAAGGTGCAAAATCCATGTAATCGTTTATTATTAAAACAAATTGTAAAAAATCGGTTTTTTTGTTCCAATCGGAAGAAAATTGTGATATAATCATGAAAAAAACAGAGAGGATTGTTTACCTGTGAAATATTTAATTGTCAATGCTGATGACTTCGGTATGTGCAATGCCGCCAACGAGGCTGTGTTTGATTTGTTCCGCAGCGGTCGTCTGCACTCATCGACCATCATGATGCCGTGCCCTGCCGCTGAGGATGCGGTGCGTTTTTCGATTGAAAATCCGCAATATGCGATCGGTATTCATCTGACACTTACCAGTGAATGGCGCAGCTACCGCTGGTCCTCGCTGACGAGAGGCAAAAGCCTGGAAGAACCGGACACCGGCTATATGTGGAAAGAAAGCGACATTGTTGAAAAGAATGTCAAAATCAAAGAAGTCGAAAAAGAACTGCACGCACAAATTGATAAAGCTCTTGCCATGGGCATGAAGCCGTCCCACGCCGATAATCACATGGGTTCTCTTTACGGTCACTACACCGGTCGCTTTTCCATGCTGAAAATTGCATTAAAGGTCTGCGGTCACTACGGCTATCCGTACCGTATGTTCATCAAAACCGACCGCCGCATCTGTCCTCCCGGCGTACCCTATTCCGTATTCCGTCTGCTTCCGATTTTTTCAAAAATGTGGAGCAAAAAATACAATGTCATTCTGCCGGACTATTTGTTATTCCCATATGAACCGAAATCCTGCGCAAGCTATGAGGAATACAGAAAAGGTATTCTCGACTGCTGGACAAAAATTCCAGAGGGAATCACCGAAACTTATCTGCATCCCTCTGTCGAGTGCGACGAATTAAAATCCATTACCGCCAGATGGCAATACCGGGTATGGGAATATGATTTGCTCAAAGACCCCGAAACCGAAAAGTACCTGCTTTCTCAAGGCATTAAGATGATCAGCTACCGTGATCTTGTCGAGATGAGAAAGAAAAAATAACCATGCACTGACCGAAAGGAGCCGGCAACACCATGTCCGAACGAAAACGCTTTGTTTTCAAGGTGGGTACCTCCACCCTCACCTATTCTACAGGCAAAGTGAATCTGCGCAGACTGCAAAGCCTCGTGCGCACACTCGCCGATTTGCATAACAGCGGCTGTGAGATTGCCCTGGTCACCTCCGGTGCCATCAGCGTCGGAGCCGGAAAACTGGGGTTGAAGGAGCGGCCGAGCTCAACCCCCGGCCGTCAGGCTGCCGCCTGCGTCGGTCAATGTGAGCTGATGTTCATGTACGACAAATTTTTCAGCGAATACGGCTGCACGGTCGGTCAGTTACTGATTACCAAAAGTGACATTGAAAGCGAAGAGCGTCACGCCAATCTGATGAATGCTTTCGAAAATATGTTTCTCTACGGTGCGATCCCGATCATCAACGAAAATGACTCGGTCGCCGTTGATGAAATCGTATATGGCGATAATGACAATCTATCTGCGCAGGTCGCCAGACTGATTTCAGCAGATAAGCTGGTGATTCTGACCGATACCGACGGTTTATTCGATAAGAACCCTGCCGAATATGCCGACGCTCAGCTTTTACCGGTCGTGAAGGAAATTACCGATGAAGTGCTCGCCCTGGCAGGCGGCAGCGGAACGGCACGCGGCACAGGAGGAATGGTTACCAAGCTTTCCGCCGCAAAGAATGCCACTGCAGCCGGAATCGACACCTACATCATAAACGGTGAAAATCCGGAAGATATTTACCGACTGATCGAGGGACATCAAATCGGCACCCATTTTTGTGCGAAGGAGTAAACCGATGGCAAGTACAATTACCGAATTAGGCATAAAAGCAAGATCTGTCCGTGATTCCCTGGCAATCGCTTCTTCAGCCAAAAAAAATGCAGCGCTGCTTGCTATCGCCGATGCGTTGGAAGCGGACATTACCGCCATACTAAGCGCCAACGAGCTTGATTTGGAAAACGGCAGAAAAAACGGAATGAGTTCTTCCCTGCTTGACCGTCTGGCATTAAGTGAAGGGCGTATTCACGGCATTACCGAAGGCGTGCGGAGCATCGTGGCTCTGCCTGACCCGGTCGGCGTGATTGAAAAAGGTTCTGTGCGCCCGAACGGTCTGTTTATTGAAAGCGTTCGTGTACCGCTCGGCACGATCGGTATGATTTACGAGGCAAGGCCGAATGTTACCGTGGATGCGGCGGCACTTTGCCTGAAATCAGGCAATACCGTGATCCTGCGCGGTGGAAAAGAGGCACTCAACTCCAACAAAGCTTTCGTGAGCATCATGCGAAATGCGATTCAGTCAGTCGGCATGGAAGCGGACTGTATTCAGCTTGTGGAGGATACCTCGCATGAGGCCGCCGATGAGATGATGCGTTTGAACGACTATATTGATGTGCTGATCCCCCGTGGCGGTGCCGGTCTGATCAACCGTGTTGTCGCCAACGCAACCGTGCCGGTCATTCAGACCGGTGTCGGTAACTGTCATATTTATATTGACAAATCCGCCGATGAAGAAATGGCGGTTAATATCGTTTATAATGCAAAAACTTCTCGTCCGTCTGTTTGCAACGCTGCCGAAAGCCTTGTGGTTCACCGTGAAATCGCCGAACGGATTTTGCCGAAAATCAAGAAAAAACTTGACGAAAAAAATGTGATTCTCTGCGGCGATGAAACCGCCCGCAGCATTTTGAACATTGATTCCGCAAGCGAAGAAGACTGGGGTCGTGAGTATCTGGATTATAAGATGTCCGTTAAAACCGTCAGCAGCCTGGATGAGGCGATTTCTCACATCAACCGCTATTCCACCGGTCACAGCGAAGCAATTATTACAAACGATTACCAAAGCGCACAGCAATTCACCGCAAGGGTCAACTCCTCGGCGGTTTATGTCAACGCCAGCACCCGCTTCACCGATGGCGGTGAATTCGGGTTCGGTGCAGAAATCGGCATTTCCACACAAAAGCTTCATGCAAGAGGTCCGATCGGTCTGCCGGAGCTGACAACAAACAAATTTATCATCCGTGGAAACGGACAGATCAGATAACAAAAATCGCTTAAAAAGTTAAAAAAACTACTTGACAACATTAGCTTTTTTTGCTAAAATGCTTGATGTTGTCACCCGTGCGGGTGTAGTTCAATGGTAGAATCCCAGCCTTCCAAGCTGGTCGTGTGGGTTCGATTCCCATCACCCGCTCCATTATAACATCTTTATGCGCTTGTAGCTCAGGTGGATAGAGCAACTGCCTTCTAAGCAGTGGGTCAGGGGTTCGAGTCCCTTCAAGCGCGCCATATGGTGGATATAGCTCAGTTGGTTAGAGTGCTAGGTTGTGGCCCTAGAGGTCGTGGGTTCGAATCCCACTATCCACCCCATTTTATTTATCAACAAGTGCACAAAGTCAGCTTGGCTTTGTGCGTTTTTTATCTATCATCATTGGGGTGTAGCCAAGGGGTAAGGCACGGGACTTTGACTCCCGCATCCGCTGGTTCAAATCCAGCCATCCCAGCCAAGAATCGACAATCTTCGCAGGAAGGTTGTCGATTTTTACTTTTCACTTTTCACAAATATCAATGCAGCGGTTTTCGGAGCCGTTCTTTTGTGTTCTCTGCCGAAATTTTCCGAAATCCGCTTGACGCATCCGACTAAGCAATGATATTATGAAGCAAATCAATCATGATGACTGAAACGGAGGAATTCATATGAAAAGGAAGCTATTTTCGCTTGCTATTACGGTTCTGATTCTTCTCAGCACCATTCCCCTCACCTATGCTGCACACTATCAGGGAACTTATAATGAAACCGTCACTATAAAAAGCGGTGACACGATCGACCGCAATGCCGTTTTCCGCGGTGCCGTTATCATTGAAATGGATGCTACCGTATCATGCGGCACCTTTCACGGAGATGTCACCGTCAGTGCTGCAGATGTTTTGAGCATCCTCGGCGGACACAAGCCTGCACTCATCAGCGGCGGCACCTTTTACGGCACCATTAACAACGGGGGTGTCATTAAGCAGGGCGACGGCCTTGAAATCAAAGCATACGGCAATGTTATCAATTCCGCAGAAGCAAAACTGACGGTCGATTCCGGTATTTACAGCGGTACTTTTTCCGGGAACGGCACCGTGACCAACACGAACGGCTGCTGCATTTACGGCGGAAGCTTTACAAAAGAAGTCATTAACTCCGGCACAATCACCGGCGGTGAATACCACGCAAAGGTTACAAATACCTCGACAGGTATACTCGGCGGGCTGTTAAACAGTGCAGTATATTACAATACCGTTGAGAATAGCGGTACGGTTTCCGACGGTCGTTTTTGTTCCGCCGTAAACAACAATTACAAAATTATCGGGGGCAGTTTTTACGCAGCCGTCACAAACAATCACACAATAACCAACGGTGTTTTTTACAATATTATCCGTGCCGACGGAGGAACCATTAACAGAGATATTTCCGCTTTGGTTTTGAACGGTAATTCTTACACCGTCATGAATCGACCCACGCTTAAATCCCGTGTTGATATGTCCGGCGGCAAAACGACCTTCACATTACCGGAAGGTACAGCCTTGACCGTCAGCGCAGAAGACGGTTCTCTTGCCATTGATTGCCCTGCCTCGTTCTACGGGAACCTGTATGTTTACGGCAAATTAACTTCCAACAGCGGAAGCTTAGCTGCCGGAACCGGTACGCATATTCATGTTTATCTGGATGCCTCGTTCAGCGGCTTGAAGTACGGGAAGTTTGAAAGCATAACACGCAAACAGTATGCGATCGAAGTATCCGACGATTTGATCAACTGCATTACAAAGGGCGCATTCCCCGGCGAAACCGTGAATTTCGCCGTGAATTTAAGTACGCTGACCAAGTGCTACAGCGGTACTACGGTGCAGGTTACGGATTCCGGGAACAATCCCGTAGCCGTAACCGACACCACAGCTGCATCCAAGCAGTTTGTTATGCCGAACAGCAAGGTCAGAATCAGCCTGCAATATACCGTTGCTCACCTTGGTATCACCGGCGAGCACAGGGATGCAAAATGTGAAAGTGACGGTTACGACCGCACCTACTGCTCCATGTGCGGAACCGAATTGAGCCGGACGGTTATTCCAAAGACCGGTCACCAATGGGACGAATGGGTTTACAACGAAAACGAAGGCTCAAATGTGCTCAAAACAAGAACCTGCCGCGTCTGCCCCAAGAGCGAGAATGCCTATGTCGAAATCGCCGATTACCGTGAAGTCCGGACAGAGGATTACAAAGCAACCATTACATTCCATGCCAACATAAAAGCATCCGATGATCATAAACTCATTTGGATCATAAACGGTAAAGAGTATGAAGATAACGGAACGGCAAGCTATACCGTTGCAAAGTCAAAAAAAGATTATACCGTTAAAGTTCGTGTGGAAGGTGTCACCCTGTTGGGAAACACCGAAAGTGAAACTGAAACCATTCATATCCGGCACGGCTTTTTCGATATAATCGGTGCTTTCTTCCGTTACCTTTTCAAAGGTTATCCGGTGATCGACCAAAACATCATACAGTAAATAAACTCAAACAAATATAAAGAACGGTGTTTGTGTAGCGGG
>JAZUJI010000132.1:0-14927 GCA_045642685.1 Acutalibacteraceae bacterium
TCAACTTGCTGTTCACAGCAGAAAGTACAATAACTTTCCTATGCGTCCCTTAAATTGGAAATCTCCTGCCGATTATATCAAAGCTTATATCTACAATGGCGAGGTTTTCTGATTTTGTAACACATCATTGACAAACCTACATTTATTCAAGAGAAAAGTAATTTTAATGAATGTGACAGCCGCCGCCCGGTCTCTGCTGCAATCTGTTAACTTCAAATCGTGCAATTCGCTTAAAAATGTCTTGTTTACCGATAAAGCAAATGATATAATTAGAAAAAATTCAGCGGAGAGGATAAAAATGACTTTTGATAAAAGTAAAAAAGTTTTTCCGACCATAACCGCCGTTCTGGGCGCACTGATTTTTATTGCGGTATTTGTTTTCAGACGGAATCTGATAACGATCGCCGGTGCTGCCTATATGTGCATTATGTCGGCGGTAATGATTCTGAGCCTGATCATCAAGAAAAAAGTGTACCTCGGTAATTTGATCGGATACGGTATGCCGGGTCTCGGGATCATTCTCTACTATATCCTTTTCGGTGCCGATGCAGGCTTCGGTGCCTTTACGAGCGGAGCTGCCGGCTTCCGTTCGGCGGAAAATGCCCTGTTCACCCATTGGGCAAACGCTGCCGTGAGAGCTGCCGGCAACATCATCATTGCCGCTCCGTGGCTGATCGTGTTTGTTCTGCTGATCGTTTCGGCTTTGAAAAAAAATCGGAAAAAGGTCTTTTCAACGGTGCTGAGTGTCCTCCTTGCCGCCACAACGGTCTTCTATGTGCTGACCATGAATCTCCGTTCTCTCCCCAACACCGAGCGTATGTGGGACGGACAGGACGATTACCTCAAAGGAGTTGACCCGTGCCGATCCGACAGCCCCAATGTGCTTTTCATTCTTATGGACGATATGGGTTGGGGCGATATTTCGGCGAACGGCGCCATTTTTGACACGCCGAACTTTGACCGCATCTGTGATGAAGGCGTCAGCTTTGACAATTTCTATTCCAGCTATTCGGTTTGTTCGCCGGCTCGTTTTGCCGCCATGACGGGGCGCTACCCGTTCCGCGGTTTTGCGGATAATGTCATGTATCCGACTGTTGACTGTGTTTCGCCCTTTGCTTCGACAAGGCTTTTCAATTCCATTGAAATGGGAGCAAATTGTGACGGTATGCTCGGGGATGAAATCACGATCGCCGAGGTTTTCCAAAACGCCGGTTATGATACCGCCTGCTTCGGGAAGTGGCATCTGGGCGATTACGGGGAGTATCTGCCCACCAATCAGGGCTTTGATTATTTCTACGGTAGCCATTATGTGAACGATATGAAACCGTTTTATCATGTCCGGGAGGAAAACGGTGAATATGAAATCGTTCACGGAACTGATGAACTGAAAGACCAGAGCAAGGCAACGGAATGGATCAACGAAGAAATGTTTTCCTGGCTGGACGAACAGCAGGAAAGCGATAAACCGTTTTTTGTTTACTATTCCTCTCCGTGGCCGCACGCCCCCGTTTACGCCGGTGACAGCTTTGACGGAAAATCGGGCATGGGTACTTATGTGGATTGTATCACCGAAGTGGATTATTACCTCGGGCTTCTGTTTGAAAAGCTGGAAGTCTCCGGGGAGCTTGACAACACCATTCTGGTCTTTACCAGCGACAACGGTCCGGCTCTCGAGGGTTCGACCGGCGAACTGAGAGGCGGAAAATATCTTGCTTATGAGGGCGGTCAGAAGGTGCCTTTTGCGATTCGCTGGGGCAATAACGCAGGGCTTTGGAAAGCGGGCACGACCCGTTCCCAAAGTGCGACGCTCGTTGATTTGTTCCCCACGCTGATTGATTTGTGCGGCGTTACAGGCAGCGGCGAAGAAAGCTATCTGCCAACCGACCGAAAGATCGACGGAATTTCCATGCTTCCCGTTCTGCGGGATGACAGCGTTATCCATACAAGTGATACGCCGATTCTGTACATGAAGCGTGAAAAGCTCAAAGCGATCCAGTACACGGTTCCCACAAGCGAGCTCCTTGCCCGTGAGGAATATAAAAACTATTCTTACGATGTCCTGAAAAACAACCAATACATTGATTTCAAGTATTTTCAGCGGATCCAGAACGACAACTCGGCGTTTTTTGACAAGTACCGCAAAAACTGGCTTCATATTTTGTCCGATGATGCAGGAGAAAATTACAACCGAACGCCGGTTTATCCCTCTGTTTCCGAGGAAATGAGCGAAAAAATGGATTCGATCATGAACGACTTCAAAACAAATCGCCGGGGAATGGTCAGGTGATAGAATGCCTCCTCTTTCAATTATGATAAAACCGGCATCGAGTCTTTGCAATATGCGCTGCCGCTATTGCTTTTATCACGATGTTTCCAACCTCCGTCAGGTCAAAAGCTTCGGGATGATGACGGAAAGCACGGCGGAAAACCTGATAAAAAAGGCCTTTGCATTTGCGGACGGAGAAAGTGTTGCCTTTGCTTTTCAGGGCGGCGAGCCGCTGCTGGCAGGACTTGACTATTTCAAAAGTTTTGTCCGTCTTGTCCGAAAGCACAACGAGCAAAACAGCACGGTGTTTTTCGGTTTGCAGACCAACGGAACACTTGTGACCGATGAATGGGCGGCGTTTTTCCGTGAAAACGATTTTCTGATCGGTCTGAGCCTTGACGGCGGCTATAAGGACAATCAATTCCGTCTTGACCGTGACGGCAGAAATACATACGAAAAAATCATTGCCGCTTCGGAGCTGCTGAAAAAACACGGCGTATCGTTCAACATTCTTACCGTGCTGACGGGTTACTGCGCCGAACATATTGATACCGTCTACAAATCGCTGACGCAAAAGGGCTTTAAGTATTTGCAGTTTATTCCGTGCCTCCGTCCGTTTGGAGATAAATCGGAAAATGAAATGTATATGACGAACCGGCAGTATGCAAAATTCCTGATCCACGGCTTCAATGCCTATGTCAGGGACTATGTCCGGGAGGATTATACCAGCGTGCGCTATTTTGACAACCTGGTTCGCCTTTTTCTCGGTCATACAGCAGAGCAATGCGGCGTCTGCGGACACTGTATGCATCAGTTTGTTGTTGAGGGCAACGGGAATGTATATCCGTGCGACTTTTACTGCACCGATGAATGGCTGCTCGGAAACATCAACGACCATAACCTTGACAGCCTTGCGCACAGTGAAAAGGCAACGGAATTCCTGCGTGAAAGTCTGAAAGTCGATGCTGAATGTAAAGCGTGCCGATTCTATCCCCTGTGCCGCGGCGGCGGCTGCAAACGGCTGAAAAATGACAGGGATTATTGCGAAGCATACAAAGCCTTTTTCAAAAGCTGTTTGCCCCTGTTCCGGGTTTTTATGAATGAGAAACCCAACCGTTAACAACTATCCCTGCGAAACATTCAGCTATATCCTATTCAGAACCGATAAAAGCCACAAATGCCCTCCGAGTTTTATCCCGGAAGGCATTGTTGCTGTTATACCGTTACGGATTTGGTTACAGTATTTTATCTGTAGTAAGAGGTAATTAGTTTAATTGACAAAACGGGATTTGCCCCTTATTTGGCTGCTGTTATTACTTCTTTTACAGCGTAGTAAGCCGGCTTTGGAGTTCCGTCAATGTAGAATAATCCCCACTTTGTTTCAAATGGGCACCAGGTATGTCCGCACGCAAAACATGTTTCCATATCCTGGCAGCAATAGATAATCGTACCTGCAAGGCAGTTGAGATTTTTAAGCTCAGTCATAACGGCTTTGAAATACTGTGCCTGACCGTCGGGCGTGTGCGGGATATTATTGATTGTTTCCGGGGATGTCTCGCCGTAAAAATGGTTTGCGTACTGACCGAAAACCATCTCTGCCCATTTTTCTTCTTCATCGGGATGCTCAACCTTCAGCGTATTGCGGAACTGTGAGGGAAGCTTGTTTACAAAGGCTGAACCGTCTGCTATCGCTTCCGCCTCGGTGGCATATCCGTAAATACCGAGGATATCCGCTTTCTGTTCTGCTGTTTTCGGGCCTCCCTCGCTCCAGAAACCGAACTCTTCGATAATGATCGGCTTACCTGTCATTCGGTAAAGCTTCTTGACCTTCTTTGAGTAATCCTTCGGCTCAGCTTTGCCCTGACCGCCTGTATAAAGATCGATCCCTACATAATCGCAGTATTTAAGATAAGGTTTCATAAGCTTATGAAGTTCTCGGCTGACCTGAATCAAGTCTGCCGAATTATATCCTATGGGGAAGCTGTCATCCTTGACCTCGCTTATTGCCTCAAGCTGAACACCGATATAAAGAGCAGCCTCTTCGATGGTAAGCGGAGTCATAAAACCGACAAGTCCCATTTCATTGGTGATCTGAAATGCACCGGTAATATCCTTGAGGTCATTGTAGAGAAAAACCGCAAGCTTCTTGGTTCTTTCAATATCTTCAACGGGGTTGAATCCCATATCCGAAATATAATCTCTCGGATAGGGTGTAACAGCCATAACCTTGAAGCCGTGCTCTGCATAGCCCCTGCATCTCTCCTTAAAATCAATGTACGCCTGTCTTTCGTTTCCGTCTTTATCAAACGGACAGGGAATATCAAATCTTACCCATTTAAGCCCTGCGTCGGCAAGCATTTCATAATTCCCGTTGGGATGACAAATGCCATACATAAACCCTCCGTTATTCTCGATAAGTGTCTGAACATTCTTATCGGGCAGATTGAATATGCTGCCGAAAAAACAGGATATGGCGATGAGAATACTTTCAAAAAATGCAAGAACTTTCACTAAAATTCCTCCAATCAATGAAAACCCGTCAGGATTTTTACAGTTTCATTATAGACGATTCTATCGATAAATTCAATCAAAACGGTAAAGAAAATATATCTTTTTTCAAATTTGCAAAAATATCTTGACAAAATTCGGTAGATAAGTTATAATTTAGAAAAATAGTATATGTGTATTTCGACTTTAACTATATATTTTTAATATTTGTATTATAATTTTTAAGCTATTGCGACTCATTATTCTGTTTTGCAGGTGAAATTTGTGACCGAAAAAGAACTGAAAAAGCTGAAGCGTTCCGAGCTGCTTGAAATGCTCATTGAGCAAATGAAGATCAATAAAAGATTGGAAAATGAAATAAAACGCCTTGAAGACGAATTCCGTTATTACGACCACACCTGTAAAAACAGCGGCTCACTTGCAGAGGCTATGCTGAAGCTGAGCGGAATTTTCGAAGCAGCCGATAAGGCGGCGGCCGATTATTTATCCGCTGTCAAATCCGCCAACAAAAGCCGCTCCGATGTTGGTTTAAGTATTTACGAAAAAAAGTATGATGAATAATTCTTTTACCCCTGACAAAGCGGCCGATAAAACAGGCAAAGCTAAAAAAAGAGATATGCCAAGCGTTCGGATGCTTGAAAACGAGCTGAACCGTGAAAAGCAAAAAAAGACCTATCGGCAGGCTGTGCGTACAACAGTTTACGCCATGATCGTCGCAGCAGCGGCAGCTGTGCTTGTTGCGGTGCTGGCTTTGCCGGTGTTTCGTATTTACGGTTCCTCCATGACTCCCACTCTTTATGAGGGAGACATTGTGATAGCGTTTTCCAACCACAAATTTGCAACCGGTGACCTTGTGGGGTTTTATCACGGAAACAAGCTGCTTGTGAAGCGGTGCATCGCCGGCCCGGGAGAAATGCTGAGCATCGACGCAGACGGAAATGTTTTTGTTGACGGAAAAAAGCTGAACGAGCCTTATGTTTCTCAGAAATCTCTGGGTGAATGTGATATTAAAATGCCGTATCAGATACCGGAAAACAAGTGGTTTTTTATGGGTGATCACCGTGAGGTATCCTTCGATTCCAGAGTATCTGCCATCGGCTGTATTGATAAAGACCAAGTAAAAGGAAAGGTTTTATTCAGAATCTGGCCACTGAGCCGTTTCGGTTCGGTGAAGTAGGATTTGGAGAATTGCGATGAAAAAAAGAAATGCTTATTTTGCATCACAACTGAATAAAAGAAAACGGCGAAAAATCCTGCAAAGGTGTATTTCGGTGCTGTCGGCTATTTCCGTCTTTATTACCTGTTATGTACTGATTATTCCCGCCATTACCATGAGTTCGGAGGATGCCGACACGGTTTGCGGCATTGCTTCGCACAGGCATTCAGAAGAATGTTTTGATGAAGACGGGAACCTTATCTGCCAGCTCCCCGAGCACGAGCATGATATGCTGTGCTATGCAGGTGCCGACCAAAAAGACGGAACCGTATGCGGCTATCTGTATGAGCACACGCATGATGAAAGTTGTTACGAAAACGGCGAATTGGTTTGCAGCCTCATTGAACACACCCATACCGAGGAATGTATACTGAAAAAACCGCAGCAGGAGCTTTTTGCCGAATCCGAGCGTTTTGCCGTCAGAGTCAATTCTCCGGCAGGCGTATTGCCCGAGAACTCAACGCTGACCGTTACCGACTGTGCCGCAGACAGCGAAAGCGGTTCTGCTATAGGATTTTCGATCGCTTTCGGCAGCCCGTCCGATACATCCGCTGCACCGACCGGTGCCGTTTATGTGAATGTGAAATTCAAAGGCTTTGAAAGCAGCGGCAAGGCATCCCTTTATCGGATATGCCCGGACGGAAGCAAGACCCCGATCGGCATTACCTCCGGCACGGTTTCCGAAATCAATTTTTCCGACATCGAAACAGGAACCTATATGCTCACTGCCGATGCGTTTTATTCCGTTGATCCTGACGGTGTTATCCCTGCCAATGCTGCGGAGCGTGAAATACTCACTGTAAATGCCGCATCGGAAGATGTATACAGCAGTATTATGGCTGACGGTCATATCACCAAAGATTTAGGCAAGGCTGATCAGTGGCAGATAATAAAAGGTATGTACACGGGAAATACCGTATCCGATAAAAAAGATATAGCCGAGCAGATACGGGCACAGAAAAATGTAATTCCCACATCGGTCGAAAATGAATTTCTGATTTATCTGTCGGTTGACATAAATTATGAAAGACTTATTACCGAGCAGGTCATCAGCCAGGAAACGGGAATCGTTTTTGAGAAAAACAACGCAAGCAACTCAGACGGAAGCAGTAAGCATCAGGATCACTGTAATAATGCGTGGAATAATGAAGAGGCTTCAACGGCTATTCCCGTGTATTCAAACGAGCGTGAAAATGCTAAAAACAGATGGAAATTGATTTTCCAATATACCATAGGTGAAAATCAGTATACTACCGAGGTCATAAAATATGCTGCGATCAATACATACAATCAGGGATATGTAAGTATGCTTCTCGGAGATATCTGGTATCAGGTAGGACGCTCACAAAAAGGGGATGCGGATTCAACCATTGTAATCACCCTTCAAAGCGATATGGTCGAAAGGGTTCTGAACAGCCTTCAGGATGTTCAGATCGGTACGGTTTCAGACTCCATGGGAAGCGGTTCCACGATCGGCGGACAGACCTTTGACCTCGGCGAAGGCGTTTTCGCAACGGAAATCATTGAATCAGCGGTGAAGGGAAAATCGGTTAACGACAATCCCGCCACGGCAAACGCTTTTATTTCCGAGGACAGCCGTTCTATTGTATGGACTCCCACAGTTTCTTCTCTTTCAGGTAAAGAAGCCGACAGCAGCGGATGGTTTGAAAATGTCGCAGAGCTTGTGTACAGAATTAAATATGTACCCCCGAAAAGCACAGGTCTTTCCAACGGCGGAACCGCCTTGCAGACAGACACATCCGCACAGTTTTTAACAAACCAGAATACAAGTATCGCATATACTTCAACCAATCTTGACGGCTCATCCCGTTCTGACGAACTGGATTTGACCTCGCCGCAGATAACCGGTCTGCTGTACGAGATAAAGTTCAATAAAACCGATCAGGATTCCGAACCGTTGGAGGGAGCGGAATTTGAGCTGTACACCAAAGACGCCGACGGAAACCACACCGTCAAGACAGCCGTTTCCGACAAAAACGGCACCGTGTCATTCGATGGTCTGCCTGCCGGAACCTATTACTTCAAGGAAACTTCGGCTCCGTCTTCCTACACAGCGGACAATTCGGAATACGGTCCGTACACCGTTTCCTATACGGCAAGCTCTTACAACCCGCTGCACGAATCCGTTACCTCCGGTGCACTGAGCGGTCAGGGTAAAGGCAGCAGCGTGCTTCTTGTTCCGCCGACTCCCATCACAGTTGTCAACACATACTCCCCTGCCGTGGTTTTACCGAACACAGGCGGCATCGGAACCTGTGTGTATTATACAGCGGGCATCGCCGTTACGGCGGCTGCATTCTCTATTATCGCTTCAAGGAAGCATAAGAAAAGGAGATGTGATCCGGGCTGATATTTGACATTCATAATAGCTGCTATCAAATTAAGAAAACAATAAACTATAAAGAGAGAGGTATTTATTTATGAAAAAAACATTATCCGTTATCACAGCCGTTATTCTTGCGGTACTTATGGTTCTGCCTGCTTTTGCAGCAACCGGTCACACCCTTACCGGTCCGGAAAACGGACACAAATACGACATCTATCAGATCTTCACCGGCGAAGTCAGTGACGGAAAAGTCACCAATGTCAAGTTCGGTGCTAACGCAAAGCTTCCCGCCGGGAAGAACATCGGGGATAAGGTTCCCGTCGCAACTTTGAACACGATTGTTGCTTTGAGCGGTTCCGCTGCCGAAATTGCCCAGACGATCGCAGCCGATTATGCCGATTTTACAACGAATGCAATCGCTTATGTCGATGACTCCCAGACAACAGCAGAGCTTCCGACCGGCTATTACCTTGTCAAGGATAATCAGACTTTTGTCGGCAAACCCGAATCCTGCACGCTTTATGTCATTCAGATGATCGACGAAGATGTTACCCTCAACCCGAAAGCACAGGACACCACACTCAGCAAGACAATCGTTGACAGCGAAGGTAACGAACTGGGCAAGGGCGCAGAAGCAAACCCCGGCGATACTGTATACTTCAAAGTCGAAGTCAATCTTTCGGAGCGTATGGCTGATTACAAAACTTACAAGATCGTTGTTACAGATACTCTTTCCAACGGCTTTACTTACAACAACGATGCTGCCATTACGGTTGATGGCGCTGCTGTTACCGATAAATTTGAAAAAACGAGCGGTGCGCTTGTATGGACCTGCGACGATGTATCAACATTTGCTTCTGCCGGTAAAACCATCGTGCTTACATATTCGGCTACTCTTTCGACCGACAGCACCAAGCTCACCATCGGTGCCAACGGCAACACCAACAAGGCTGTATGCGAATACTCAAACAACCCGTATGACCTGAGCCAGCTCGGCAAAACGGCCGAAAGCATCGTTAAAATTTACAATTTCAATTTTGTTGTAAACAAGGTTGATGAAAACAGCCAGGCGTTGACCGGCGCAACCTTTAAGCTCAGCAAATATGTCGGAAATACCTGGACGGTTGTTGACACCATTGACGGTTCTGCTCTCAGCACCTTCACATGGAAGAATCTTACCTCCGGCAAGTATAAGCTCGAAGAAGTAACCGCTCCCACCGGATACAAAGCGATCGACCCTATTGAATTTGAGATCGCTGCTGATATTGATGCAGATGGTGCCATCACCTACTCCTGTGTAAACACGGATATTACTCCGAACAGCGAAACAGGCATTATCAGTACAACCGTTATGAACAATTATGCCGGTGCAGACCTTCCCTCGACCGGTGGTATCGGCACCATCATCTTCACCGTGGCCGGTGCTGTGCTTGTGGCTGCTGCCGTTGTGATTTTCTTCTCAAAGAAAAAAGCAGAAAGCGTTGAAGGCTGATTAAAATACTGAAACATCCGGGAAAGGCTGCTCTTTCCCGGATGTCATATTCGGGAGAATCCGATAAAAAAGATGAAAAGCAAAAACCGTTCCAATATTCTTCTGTTGATTATTTTCATCATTGGATTGTCTTTGATTCTGTATCCCATTATCAGTAACTCTTACAACACCCGCCACGCCTCAAAGCTGATTTCGGAGTATTCCGAAGCGGTGAAAGGCACGGATGGAGCCATTCGCCAAAAGCTTTTCGATGAAGCTTTGGCTTATAATAAGGCGCTAAGCAAAAAATTTGTGGCTCATAATCTGAATGACGAGGAAGCGAAACGGTACAAATCCGTTCTTGATATTACCGGGACGGGAATTATGGGGTATATTGAAATTCCCTCCATTGATGTAACGCTTCCCATTTATCACGGAATGGACGAAGGCGCTCTTCAAATTGCAGCAAGCCATATTGAATGGAGCTCTTTACCCGTAGGAGGTGCAACGACCCATTGCGTGATTTCGGGTCACCGGGGTCTGCCGAGCGCAAAGCTTTTTACAGACCTTGACAAGCTTTCTGAGGGTGATTATTTCGGCATCCGTGTTCTCGATGAATCTTTGTGGTATGAGGTTGATAAAATCACCATCGTTGAGCCGTCTGATGTAAACGGTCTTTACCCCGAAAAAGGTATGGACTATGTCACATTGGTAACTTGTACACCATATGGGATCAATACACACCGTCTGCTGGTCAGAGGCCACCGTGTGACGGACGCCAACCTTGAAAAGGTGCTGAAAATCACAGCAGATGCCGTTACGGTCAATCCGCTTTTGATTGCGGTTATTCTGTATATCCCCTTCGCCGCCGTCGCATTGACCGTGCCGTTGATCATCGGAAACCGGAAGCGAAAACAAAAAAGCAAATCGACTTTGCGGAGGAAAAAATGAAAAATCGTATTTTTTTCGCAATAGCAGGGATCCTTATGATAGCCTCCCTTTTGCCTGTTCAGGCATTTGCGGCAGATGATTGTTCATTGAGCATCATGTGCAGCTTTGAGGATACAGCCATTGCAGGCGCAAAAGTAAAAATATACCGCATCGGGGATATCGACCGTACGGGGCAAATTACACCCACCGGCGAATTTGCCGGCATCGGAATGTATTTGGATACTTCAACAGCAGGTCATTTGAAGGCTTCTGCATCAACCGCTTACGCCTATGCCGCTGCCGGGAATATCAGCCCCCTTCAAAGTAATACCGGTGACAGCAACGGTGCCGCACGGTTTGAAAACCTGAGCCAGGGAGTATATCTTGTGAGCATTGAACCCGTTGAAAGCGGCGACTCGGTAAAATACTCCTTTGACCCGTTTCTTGTTTCGCTGCCCGGGTTTGATTCCGAAACATCGCAGCCCGTCAAAGATGTTACAGCAAAGCCAAAAGCCACGAAGGATGAGCTTCCCGCAAAAGCACTTATTGATATCTCTGCCGTGAAGCTCTGGGAGGATGCCGGTTATGAAGATCAGCGTCCGAATGAAGTAACGGTGGTTTTGTACCGAAACGGTCAGGAATTTGATAAGCAAACGCTCAGCCGGGATAACGGCTGGCGCTTCACCTGGAATGACATGGATGCTCAGCAGGATTGGGTCATTGCGGAAGACAATGTAAACCCGGTATATAAAGTCAGCATTGACAAAAAAGCAAACGGACAATTTACCGTAACCAATATTCGGAACGATATTCCTGCCGAAACTACGGTGCAGCCCTCCTCTGCCCCGAATAACTCACCGGAGCTGCCGAAAACCGGGCTTCTGTGGTGGCCTGTACCTGTGCTTTGCGTGTTCGGTGCGATCACCCTGACAGCAGGTCTGGTGATAAGAAAAAAGCATGAATAAGCCAAACCGAAAAAGAGGAACCGCTTTCATTGCAGTGGGAGCATTACTGATTGCCGCTGCTGCGGTTCTCGTTGTGTTCAACTTTGTTCAAGCGGAAAAAGCAAGAGCCGCCTCCGAAAACATCGTGGCGGAAATAGCGCAGAGAACCGCTTCCGCCGATGCCGACCCTGCTTTCGACCCAAACGCTGAAATGCCTGAGGCCATAGTAAACGGACTTTCCTGCATCGGCACCGTTGAAATACCGACGCTGAAGCTTCGTCTGCCGATCTTATCCGATTGGAGCTATCCGAATCTCAAAAAATCGCCGTGCCGTTATTCCGGCTCGGTGTATAGCGATGATCTCGTGATTGCAGCGCATAATTACCGAAATCACTTCGGCAAAATATCAAAGCTGCACAACGGCGATCCGGTTACGATCACCGACTTGGACGGACGCACTTTTGCTTACCGGGTGGATGTGGTTGATGTTCTGAATCCTGCGGATATTGATGAAATGAACAGCGGTGTCTGGCCACTGACGCTGTTCACCTGCACGGTAGGCGGCAGCTACCGGGTAACTGTGCGCTGCGAAAAATGCGATGAATAACAGATAAATTTCAGCAAAAGATAATACCTGCTCTGTCACATAAATATGAACAAAGGCGCATTTGAGGAAAAACTCAAATGCGCCTTTTTACGGCATTGATCCGATTTACTTTCGTTATCGTTCCCAAAGAACGGACACAATGGAAGCATACCTCGGGCTGATTTCCTTTTTGTAAAACACAGTTACAAGCTCGCCGTTTTTCAGCTCAACGGTTGCCGGATAGCCGATGTCGGTGTCGGCTGCAGCATCAATCAGGAACTCCCCGGCTGAAAACACGCCGTCTTTTTCGATCATTTTTGCGTAGATCCCGTAAGGCTGCGTTCTTCGTGCATAAGAAAGCAGAATACTTCCGTCACGAAGCTTTAACAGATGCGGAGGCGAACCGCAAATTCCCGTTGCTTCCGGTTCGGACCAGGTTTTGCCCTTGTCATCGGAAAATGTTTTATACATCGTGAATTTATCACCGTCCGAATCGATATGAGCACGAAAAAGCGCAAGGATCCTGCCGTTATTCAGCTCAACACAATGCGGTTCATGGAACTTGTCCCAACCGAAGTTATCCGGTTTACGGCAGCTTCCGTGTTTTTTGAACGCAATACAATCGGGTTTTGAAAGATAGGCGTTGATGGTACCGGTTCCTTCGACACCACCGGAATACATTTCCTTGCCGACATACAGAATATCCCCGTTTTTCAGCCGAACCGGACCGTGCGGACTGCTGACGGGGATTTGCTGCTTTGCACCCCATGTTTCACCGTAATCATCAGAAACGCGGTAAAAAGAGCCGCCCTTCTTATCCTCTTCACCAAGCGTTTGATAAAGCGCAAGCATTTCAAGCCCGATGTTCCCCGCTGATTCATAAATCCAGTCTTTATACTGCTGTTCGTATCCCTCCGCAGGATGCCTGAAATTTGTCACAAGCATTTTGCCGCTGCCCAAATACAGAATGCCGGCATCACGGTCATCCAGAAAAGAATCGTCTATGATTCTCGGTACGGACCAAGTTCTGCCCATGTCGCAGCTCTTGTAAAGGAATGTTTTGCCAAACGGGCACACATGACCCATTCGATGACCCGAACAAACCGCGTAGAGAATATCGTTTTCATCCGCACACACAGAAGGCCAGCCTGCATAGGAAAAGAAATTTGTAACCGAACCGGTCACAATAGCTTTGTTGAGAATTTTCATTTTTTCATCCCTTTCTTAAATACCGATTATTGTTCACCTGCTGCATCGGAAAGCCGCCATCCGCCACAAGAGATGCCGAACGGATCAGGTTAACGGGATTTCAAACACAAGGTTTTCAAACCACTCTTCGCTGCCGAAAAATCTGGCTCGCAGCAGCACCTTATCGGCATAACATTCAAGCATATACCCGGCACCGCAGCCGATGTCAGCATTCTCCTCCGTATAATAAAGAAAGGACGGAAGATTGAGCTGATAAAGGTTGGTGCTGATCGTTTTGAAATTATCCGTGCCGAATGCACGGTGACAATGACCGCTGATGAGAATGATTTTCAAACCATTATCCGCATATTTGCGCAAAACATTTTCAAAAGCCTGTGATGTTTCACCGTTCGTTTCCGCACCGTAAATTCCGTTAAGCGGCTGATGACACACAACAAAAACCGGCTTGCCGGATTTTGAACATTTTTCAAGCCCGGCATCCAGCCAATTCAACTGCGCTGCGGAAAAATATGCCTGGTTTTGCAAAAGCTGTTCAGTGCCCATGATAAAAAACGGGTAACCGTTTACGGAAGCAGCATAATAGCTATGTTCAATTTTTTTGCCGCAAAATTTTGCATAGTTTCGGAAATATCGATTCGCTTCGACAAAATCCTCATCAATCGAGGTTCCTCTTGCGTCATGATTTCCCATGGCAGGAAGAATATTATTGCCATGTAAATAGGTCGAAGTCATCGCTTTCAACACAGAATATTCAATGTGAGCCGCCGAGTTGGTTATATCCCCCGCCATAACCAGCGCATCTGCCTTGCGGGATGAATGGTTGATGTGCGAAAAACCGACCCGCAGTGTATCATTTCGATCCCGAAAAAAATTCCCGTCGGTATGCATATCGGCAATCAATACGGCAGTCATCTGCACCCTTGAGGCATCTGACGGGGAATATGTAGTTGCCGCACCGGGCAAAACAGCGGCAACAGATGCCGCAATTACGCTCAGCGTAATAAATATTTTATTAAAAAACGAAATAATCGCCATTTTTATTCCTCTCAATCACAATCGGGTCGGAAGCACGGCATCATGCTCAGCTTAAACAAATTGCGGCGATGCAGCTCATCAATGCGCTTTTTGATGCTCTCATCTTCAATAATACCCTCTCGGATATAGCGGTCAAGCTGCGCATAAGTGAAGCCGAGATTATCCTCATCGGTTTTGCCGCACAAACCGTCTATCGGGGTCTTTTCCACCAAATCCTTCGGCAAGCCGAGTAAGTGACCGATCTGCTTCACTTCGGCAACGGTAAGCATGGAACAAGGACTGAAATCGCCTGCCGCATCGCCGTAACGGGTGGAATAACCGACCCAATCCTCCGATAAATTGCAGGTGTTTGCCACACGCCCGTTATTCGACTGGCTCACAGCATAAAGTGTCGCCATGCGAATACGGGGCGGCA
>JAZUJI010000133.1:0-7605 GCA_045642685.1 Acutalibacteraceae bacterium
GTGTTATTTCGGGTCAGCCTGCCGGTTCGGTTCCGTTTACGCTTCTCAACTATTTCCCCGATGATTTTCTGCTGCTCGTCGATGAATCCCATGTAACATTGCCGCAGGTGAGAGGCATGATCGGCGGCGACCGGGCACGCAAAAAAAATCTGGTAGATTTCGGCTTCCGTCTGCCGTCCGCTTACGATAACCGTCCGCTCACCTTTGATGAGTTTTATGAGCGCACGCATCAGCGTATTTTTGTCAGCGCAACACCGGGTGAGTTTGAACGCAGCAAAAGCGCACAGATCGCCGAACAGCTCATTCGTCCGACCGGTCTGCTTGACCCGGAAATTTCCGTGCGGAGCACGGACGGACAGATTGACGATTTAGTCGGTGAAATCAACGCAAGGGTCGAAAAGAAAGAGCGTGTTCTGGTCACAACGCTGACGAAAAAAATGGCGGAAAACCTGACGGATTATCTGGATAATCTCGGCATTAAGGTGCGCTATATGCACCACGATATTGATACGATCGAGCGCATGGAAATCATCCGTGATTTGCGTCTGGGTGAATTTGATGTGCTGGTCGGAATCAACCTGCTGCGGGAAGGTCTTGATCTGCCGGAGGTGTCGCTTGTGGCGATTTTAGATGCCGATAAAGAGGGCTTTTTGCGCAGCGAAACCTCCCTGATCCAAACGGTCGGCAGAGCCGCCCGCAACGCCGGGGGAGAGGTCATTATGTACGCTGACAGCGTAACGCCGTCCATGGAACGGGCACTCGAAGAAACGGCACGCAGGCGGCAGATTCAGACGGAATACAACGAAGCGCACGGAATCGTGCCGAAAACCATCATCAAGGATGTCGGCGATGTGCTGGAAATTTCGGGTAAAGTGACCTGGAAAGACAAGACCGACAAGCAGCTCAGCCGTGCGGAGCGTGAAATGCTCATCAAGCAGCTCACGCAGGAAATGAAAGCAGCGGCAAAAATTCTGGAATTTGAGCACGCAGCCTATCTGCGTGACCGCATTGAAAAACTCAGACGAGGCAAATGATATGAAAGAGAAAAAAATCGTAGTGAAAGGTGCCCGTGTGCACAATCTGAAAAATATTGATGTGGAGATCCCGAGGGATAAGCTGGTGGTGTTCACCGGTCTTTCCGGTTCGGGCAAGTCGTCCCTTGCGTTTGATACCATTTACGCCGAGGGTCAGCGCCGCTATATCGAGTCGCTTTCGAGCTATGCCCGTCAGTTTTTGGGTCAAATGGATAAGCCCGATGTTGATTCCATTGAGGGACTTTCCCCGGCTATTTCCATTGACCAGAAAACGACCTCAAGGAATCCCCGTTCCACAGTCGGCACCGTGACGGAAATCTACGATTATCTGCGCTTGCTTTACGCAAGGGTCGGGGTGCCGCATTGCCCGGTTTGCGGCCGTGAAATCAAAAAGCAGACGGTGGATGACATCGTTGACCGTGTGATGGAATTGCCCGAGGGCACGAAAATCCAAATCATGGCGCCCGTTGTCCGGGGTCAGAAAGGCGAGCACACAAAAGTGTTGGAATCTGCCCGCAAGGGCGGATTTGTCCGTGCCCGGGTGGACGGCAATATTTATGACTTGTCGGAAAGCATCAAGCTTGAAAAAAACAAACGGCACAGCATCGAGGTCGTGGTTGACCGCCTGGTCGTCAAGGAGTCCGTGCGTTCCCGTTTGTCCGATTCGGCGGAAACGGCGGCGAAGCTGGCGGACGGGCTTGTGTTGTGTTCGGTTGTCGGCGGTGAAGAATTGCTCTTTTCTGAAAACTATGCCTGTCCTGATCACGGCACCTGCATGGAAGAGCTGGAACCCCGTATGTTTTCGTTCAACAATCCCTACGGCGCCTGCTCCACTTGTTCGGGCTTGGGTGTTTTTATGAAAATCGACCCGAAGATGATCGTGCCCGATGAATCCGTGTCCATTCGGAACGGCGCCATTCATGCGAGCGGCTGGAGCTACAGCGAGGGCGGCACGATCGCACAGATGTATTTTGAGGGTCTTGCCCGGCATTACGGCTTTTCGCTGGATGAGCCGTTTGCCGACATTTGCCCGGAGGGCAAGCAGGCCGTTTTTTACGGCACGAACGGGCAGAAAATAAAAATGGAGCGAAACACCGGGTACATGAGCGGCACCTACATGACGGATTTTGAGGGTGTCATCACCAATCTGGAACGCCGCTATAACGAAACAACAAGTGAATATTCCCGGGCGGAAATCGAACAGCACATGACGGAGCAGACCTGCCCCGAATGTCACGGAGCAAGGCTGAAAAAGGAAGTGCTCTGCGTCACGGTGGGCGGTATCAATATCCGTGAATTTACCGATATGTCGATCAAAAAAGAACTGGAATTTCTGGAGCAGCTCACGCTTTCGGAACGGGATCAAACCATTGCCCGTCTGATTCTGCGGGAGATTCGGGAGCGGCTCAATTTCCTGTTGAGCGTCGGTTTGGAATACCTGACGCTTTCCCGCAGCGCAGGTACGCTTTCCGGCGGCGAAAGTCAGCGTATCCGTCTGGCAACGCAAATCGGTTCTTCTTTGACGGGTGTGTTGTATATTTTAGATGAACCGAGTATCGGACTGCATCAAAGGGATAACGCAAGGCTGATTGAAACCCTGAAGCATCTGCGGGATCTGGATAATACGCTGATCGTGGTGGAACATGATGAGGAAACCATGCTCAGTGCCGACTATATCGTGGATGTCGGCCCCGGTCCCGGGGTTCACGGCGGTCAGATCGTTGCCTGCGGAACAGCGGAAGAGCTGATGAAAAATGATAATTCCTTGACCGGACAGTACCTCGGCGGAAAAAAGAAAATTGCCGTGCCCGAATCAAGAAGAAGCGGAAACGGCAAAAAGCTTTGTATTTTCGGTGCGGAAGAAAACAATCTGAAAAATGTCGATGCGGAAATACCGCTGGGTACTTTTACCTGCGTCACCGGGGTATCCGGCTCCGGCAAATCGTCGCTGGTCAACGAGGTGCTTAACAAAACGCTGGAGGCAAAGCTCAACGGCGCACGCCGCTTTCCGGGCAAGTGCCGTGAGATCGCGGGGATTCAGTATCTGGATAAGGTCATCAACATTGATCAGTCACCCATTGGCCGTTCCCCCCGTTCCAATCCTGCCACTTATACCGGTGTGTTCACCGACATCCGGGAGTTGTTTGCCGCTACGACCGATGCCAAGGTGCGCGGCTACAAAGCCAACCGCTTTTCGTTCAATGTCAAAGGCGGCCGGTGCGAGGCGTGCGCCGGTGACGGTATTGTTAAAATCGAAATGAATTTTCTGTCCGATGTGTATGTGCCGTGCGAGGTTTGCCGGGGTGCACGCTATAACCGGGAAACGCTCGAAGTGAAATACGGCGGAAAGTCCATTTATGATGTGCTGGAGATGACGGTGGAGGAAGGTTTGCGGTTTTTCTCCGCCGTGCCGAAAATCAAACGCAAGCTTCAAACGCTTTATGATGTCGGACTGGGTTACATCAAGATCGGTCAGCCTGCCACAACGCTTTCCGGCGGTGAGGCACAGCGTGTCAAGCTCGCCACGGAGCTTGCCCGTGTGGCAACCGGCAAAACCATTTATATTCTCGATGAGCCGACGACCGGCTTGCATACCGATGATGTCAGCCGCCTGATCAAGGTATTGCAGGTTTTGGTTGAAAAAGGGAACACCGTGCTGGTGATCGAACACAATCTGGATATGATCAAAACCGCCGACTATATTCTGGACCTCGGCCCCGAGGGCGGCGACAAGGGCGGAAAAATAATCGCCTGCGGTACCCCCGAAGAGGTCGCAGGCGTAAAAGAGTCCTATACCGGGCAATATCTGAAAAAAGTTCTCGGCTGATCACTTTTGGGTGAGCCGGGTCACAAGCTCACGGTCGGGTGTGACATAAACCGTGTTGTAAACATGGTAAATCACCTTGCCGGGCTTGGCACCCGTTGGCTTTTTTAGGTTGCGAACTTCGGTGTAATCGACCGGCACACCGGAGGACTGCCTGGCTTTGCTGTGGTAAGCGGCGAGCATGGCTGCCTGCTGCATAGTCGTTTCCGGTACAGGTTTCCCTTCGGTGACGATAATAACATGAGAACCGGGAAACTTTTGGGTGTGAAACCAGAGATCCGTTTTGGCTGCGGTTTTCAGCGATAAACGGTCGTTCATTTCATTGTTTCGACCGACTAAAATCAAAAATCCGTCATCGGATCGATAGGAATCGGGTGCAAGAGGCTTCGGTGCCTTGCTTGCGCCCTTTTGTTTTTGCTTCAGAAAGCCGGTGTGAACAAGCTCGGCTTTGATTTCAGCGATTTGTGCGGTCGTTTCAGCCCGGGTCAGCGCATCGGCAACCGTTTCAAGGTAGGCGAGATCGTCCTCTCCCTTGACGATCAGCTCCGTGAGCATTTGCTCGGCTGTTTTTGCCTTGCGGTATTCTTTATAGTATTTCTGTGAGTTTTCATTTGGCGTCAGCGCCGGGTTGGCGGTAATGCGAAGCGGCTTGTTCCCGTCATAGTAATTCAGCACATCATAAAACGGTGCCCCTTTTTTCAGCGAATACAGGTTGGCGGTAATCAATTCGGCGTTAATACGAAGCTGCTCCCGGTCGGCGCATTGCGCCAATTCGTTTCGCTGCAGGTCGAGCTTTTTCGCCGTGCGCTGGATCAGGTTGGAAACCAGCTTTTGCAGCTCGGATGAGTTTTGTTTGGTGCGCTCCAACCGGTCACGCTCGTAATAGAACGAGTCGAGCAGAGCGGAAAAGCTTTCAAACGGTTTTATCACGGCGTTATCACCGTATTGCGTGATGGGCAGGAACGAAAAATCCAGCGGCTTTCCGCCGGCATCCAATACGGTACACGGAAAAGCAGTTTTCAAACCTGTAAAGCATTTTAACTTGTCAATTTCCGCAATCAAAGCTTGTTCGTCCGCATCGGTCAGCAGGCTCATGCGTTTGTCCTCGCCGAGGGCACGAAACACCACTTCACGGCAGACGATGGGGCTGATGCCCTGCACGCTGTTCAAAAGTGCCGAGCTTGCCGATTTTTCAAGGAAAACAAGCATTTTTTCCACAACGGATTTCGCCGATATTTCGGTCAGATCGGGCTTATCCTGTTTGGGCGGCAGACGGTAAAGCATACCGGGCAGAATCTGACGCAGAGAGGATTTTTCACTGTCCACACGCTTAACGGCGTCAAGGATTATACCTTCACAGTTAATCAGAATGATATTGCTGTACTGAGCCATGATTTCCACAGCAAGTGTGAGCCTGGTACGGTCGCCGATTTCGTTTGTTGCATCAAAATCCAAAAACAGTACCCGTTCCAAGCCTTCCTGCCGCACATCGGTGAGCATCGCCGAGGTCAGGTGCTTGCGCAGCAGCATACAGAGCATAGGTGGCTTCGCCGGGTTTTCGGGCGGAAAATCGGTGAAGTGAATTTTCGGCGCATTGGCTCTTGCACTGAGCAGCAGGCGGTGCGCACCGCTTTTGCTGCGGAAAACAAGCACCAGCTCTTCCCGGGAAGGCTGGTGCAGTTTTTCAATGCGGCTGCCGAGAAGCGTCCGGCTGATTTCCTCTTTGATAAAATGCAGGGTGATTCCGTCCAGTGCCATAGCTTAATCCTCAAACATTTTGGAAAGCTTTTCCAAATCTTCTTTGTCAAAAAATTCGATCGTGACAGAGCCGCCCTTTTCGCTGCCTTTAATGCTGACCTTGCGCCCGAGCACCTGGCAAAGGGAAAGCTCCGCTTCGGTGATGAATTTGTTACGCTCTTTCTTTTCGGTTTTCGGTTTTTTTACTTTCAAAAAGTCCTTGACCCATGCTTCCGTCTGACGCACCGAAAGCTCTTTTTCGATGATTTCTTTGGCAAACTGCGTTATTAACGCTGCGTCCTCCAGCGGCAGCAAGGCTCTTGCGTGACCCGGTGAGAGCTTTTTCTCACTGACCATGGCACGCACTTCACCCGGCAGACTGAGCAAACGCATTAAATTTGCTACGGCAGGACGGGACTTGCCCACACGCGCAGCAGCTTCTTCCTGCGTGATAGAGAAGGTTTCCATCAGTGTGCGGTAACCCTCGGCTTCCTCCATGGGGTCTAAATCCTCACGCTGCAGGTTTTCAATCAGAGCTAACGCCATGGCGTCTTCATCGCTCAGATCCCGGATGACAACGGGAACCTCCGTCAGCCCTGCCATACGGGAGGCACGCCAGCGGCGTTCACCGGCAACCAGCTGATAGCTTCCGTCTGCCAGCGGACGCACCAGCAGTGGCTGAATGACACCGTGCTTTTCAATGCTCTGTGCCAATTCGCTCAATGCGGCTTCATCAAAATTTTTTCTCGGCTGTCCCTTGTTCGGTTCAATATCGGTCAGCTTCATTTTTACCGCAGAGGATGTGGTGGTGTTTTCAATGGAATTGTCGATCAGTAATGCGTCAAGGCCTCGGCCGAGACCGCCTTTTTTCGGTGCCATATCCTTAACCTCCGTTTTTCTGAATCAATTCTTCTGCCAGACTGTCATATGCCAGAGTGCCTTTTGAAGAACGGTCATAATACATGACCGGCTGACCGAAGCTCGGTGCCTCGGACAGGCGAACCGTCCTCGGAATGACGGTGGAAAAAACCTTTTGCGGAAAGAAACGCTTTACTTCGTCTACGACCTGCTGGGTCAGGTTCAGCCGGCCGTCGTACATGGTCAGCAGTACGCCCTCAATATCGATCAGGGGGTTATACAGCCGCTTGATGCTGCGCACCGTTGAAATCAGTTGGGATAAGCCCTCTAAAGCGTAGTATTCGCATTGGATCGGTACCAACAGGGTATCTGCCGCACAAAGCCCGTTCAGGGTGATCAACCCCAGGGACGGCGGACAGTCCAGAAAAATGTAGTCGTATTGGCTTTTAACAAGTGCCAGACTTGTCCGCAGCTTTGCTTCACGGCGTTCCAGATCCACCAGTTCCAGCTCTGCACCCGCTAAATCCATGTTAGACGGAATGACATCAACATTTTTGAAAGGGGAATGGAGAATCGTTTTTTCGGCAGGGATGCCGTTGATGATATTGTCGTAAGAAGAAAGTGTGATTTCTCTTTTATTGATGCCTAAACCGCTTGTTGCGTTGCCCTGCGGGTCGATATCCACCAGCAGAGCTTTTTTGCCCAAAGCGCCGACGGCGGCTGTAAGGTTAACGGCGGTTGTGGTTTTTCCGACACCGCCTTTTTGGTTTACAATGGCTATAGTTTTACCCATATTTTCCGTTCAGCCGGGTAGACCGGCTTTTCTCCTTTCAGAAGCTCAATACAGAATACGGTATAGAATATCTTTTGCGAAGAAGGCGGAGGACGCTCCGTAAATCACAAGCACGGCGCAGAAGAAAACAAGCAGGAACACAATGAAAACGATCGTTGCCGCCGTACGGTTTATCGTCAGCCCATGTTTTCGCCACAGCAACAGCAGTGCAAAGCCGATCAAACCGGCAAGGCTGAGCAGAACACCGGGGATAATTCCGGGCGTATGGTGACGCAGAACGAGGTGCCCGCTTTCACTCGGAAGCTCCACAGCAAGATAGGCACCGAGTGCTTTGGTTACGGGAATTTCTTCGCCGTTAA
>JAZUJI010000134.1:0-6162 GCA_045642685.1 Acutalibacteraceae bacterium
GGAACAGAGTCCGAGGAGGAAGAAGACGATGGATAAAGCGGGAAAGCTCGTTGTTTTTTCGGCTCCTTCCGGCTGCGGCAAAGATACCATTCTGCATGAAATTTTTCATAACAAAAATTGTGAAAATATCGTTCTTTCCAGGTCTATGACCACCCGTGCGCCCCGCAGCGGCGAGCAGGACGGAATTGATTATTATTTTGTGACAAGGGAAGAATTTGAAAAAAAGATCGCTGAAGACGGCTTGATCGAATACGCCGAATACAGCGGCAATTATTACGGCACACCCAAAGCCCCGGTAGAGGAATGGATAAGCCGGGGAAAAACGGTCATCCTTGAAATCGAGGTGCAGGGTGCATCAAAGGTGGTGCGCAAATATCCGGATGCTGTGAGCATTTTCATTTTGCCTCCGTCGATTGAGGAGCTGGAACGCCGATTGCGTCTGCGCAACACCGATTCCGAAGAAACCATTGCCCGGCGTATTGCCATTGCGCCGACAGAAATCGCCAAGAGCAAAGAATTCAAATATTGCGTGGTCAATGATGATTTGATTCGTGCAAGTGAAGAAGTATATGACCTTATCAATAATACAAGGGAGAGTATTTGAAATGTCTGACAACAAAAAGAACGAAATGAAGTTCAACCCCGATCTCAGCGGTGTGCTCAAGGATCACACCAGCCGTTATTCTCTGGTTATTGCAACTGCAAAGAGAGCCAGAGAAATTTCCGAACAGGCGGAGCAGGCAGGCGAAATCATCATTGAAAAGCCCGTCAGCCTTGCCTTGAACGATTTTGTGAACGGCGACTATGTTCTGGTTGAGCCGGAAGAGATCCGTAACCTCTGATATTGCTTATGTCACAAACGCTCACGGTCGGTGTCGCCCTGGAAAACACCGCTTATCACTTTGATAATATTTATGACTATTCCGTGCCGTCAGGGCTGACCTGCAAGGTTCTGCCCGGTGTTCGTGTGCTGGTTCCGTTCGGTAAAGGCAATGCGAAGCGGCAGGGTGTCATTCTTTCGGTCAGGGAAGCGGAGGACGGGCGAAAGCTCAAAGCCGTTGCGGCGGTGCTGGATGAACAGCCGCCCGTCGAGGGCGATTTGGTCAAGCTGATTCCGTGGCTGAAGAGCCGTACCTTCTGCACCTATTTTGATGCGTTTCGCTGCATTTTGCCCACCGGTTACAACTTGAAGCTGACGCAGTTTTACAGCGCCAATCCGGAATTTGATGAGGAAGAGCTCAGCGCAGACGAAAAGGAAATTTTTCTGTCGCTGATGAAATCCTGCAGATTTACGGCTCGTGAAAAGCTGCTCAAAGCCTTCGGCTTCCGGGAAGACAGTGATATTCTGGAGCGGATGTATAAAAAAGGTGCCTTGATGCGCAATGTGGATACGGTGCGCCGTTTAGGGGATATGACACAGAAAAGCGTACGCTTTTGTGTGGAGGAAGCAGAATACGAGCGTATCGCCGAAGTACTGACCGAAAAACAGCGAACCGTTTGTGAGCTGCTGCGGGAAAGCGGCAGCGCCGGTGTGAAGGAGCTTTGCTATTTTACCGGGGTGACGGCCGCTGTGATTACAGCTCTGGCAAAACGGGGTGTCGTGGAAATCTACGATGCCGAGGTTTACCGTAAGCCGGTTCAGCCGAAAGAGCCGGGGAAAGCACCGGAGATTTGCCTGACGCAGGAACAGCAACAGGCGTATGAAAGCCTTGTTGAGCAGTTTCGGAACGGTGAAAAACGGGTATCTCTGCTGTACGGTATCACCGGCAGCGGAAAAACGCTGGTTTACATAAAGCTGATTCAGTTTATGCTTGCGCACGGGTACGGTGCGATCCTCATGGTGCCCGAAATTGCGCTAACACCGCAGATCGTTCAGCATTTTTATGATTTCTTCGGTCAGCGCATTGCCGTTTTTCATTCGGCTTTGTCGCTGGGTGAGCGGCTGGATGAATGGAAGCGTGTGAAACGGGGCGAGGCGCAAATCGTGATCGGTACACGCTCTGCTGTTTTTGCCCCGGTAAAAAATCTCGGTTTGATCGTGCTGGATGAGGAGCAGGAGCACACCTATAAATCCGAAATGTCTCCTCGTTATAACGCCAGAGAAGTTGCCCGTTTCCGCTGCGATGAAAACAAAGCACTGTTGGTTTTGGGTTCGGCTACGCCGAGTTTAGAAAGCTATGCCCGTGCGCAAAACGGTATTTACACGCTTCATACTCTGAAAAACCGCTATGCCGGAGCTGTTTTGCCCAAAGTCGTTACGGTGGATATGTGCGAAGAGCGAGCCAACGGAAACCGAAGTGCATTGAGCGGCAGGCTGATCGCTTCGCTGGAGGAAACGGTAGCCGAAGGGAAACAGGCGATTCTGCTGATGAACCGCCGCGGCTACAACACCTTTGCCTCATGCACGGCCTGCGGCAAGGTGGTTACCTGCCCGCATTGCAGCATTTCATTGACCTATCATCATGCAAACGGTCGGCTGATGTGCCATTACTGCGGCTATTCTCAGCCGCTGGCGGAATCCTGCCCCGAATGTGGGCAGAAAAAGCTGCGTTATGCCGGTTTCGGTACGCAGATGATCGAAGACGAATTGGCACAGCTTTTTCCGCAGGCTCGTGTCTTGCGAATGGATCAGGATACGACCATGCGCAAAAACGCACACGAAAAAGCATTGACGCAGTTTGCGCAGGGCAATTATGATATTTTGCTTGGCACCCAAATGGTCGCCAAGGGCATTGATTTTGAAAATGTGACCTTAGTCGGTGTTATTTCCGCTGACCGGGAACTGTATAATGATGATTACCGTTCACTGGAACGCACCTTTTCTTTGCTCACGCAGGTGGTCGGCCGGGCAGGACGGGGCAAAAACCGGGGGCAGGCGATTATTCAGACGATGACCCCCGAAAACGAAGTGATTCGTCTTGCCGCCGAGCAGAACTATGACGGCTTTTACAAAACGGAGATCGGGCTGCGCAAAATCATGACATACCCGCCGTTTTGCGATTTGTTTGTCATCGGTTTTTCCGGTGAGGATGAAAATAAGGTGCGGGTGGTCGCAAAGCTGTTCTTACAAAAATTCAAAACCCTGTCGCAGGAAAAATATTCTGATTTGAAATTTATCGTGCTGGGTCCGTTACAGCCCCGTGTGGCAAAAATCAGCAACCGCCACCGCTATCGCATGATCATCAAGGGTAAAAACACGGCGAAGTCAAGGGCGCTTATTGCTGAGCTGCTGGTTGATTTCGGAAAGGCAGCAGAATTTGGCGATGTGAATATCTCGGCGGATATCAATCCCGAGAGCATACTATAAACAGAAAGGACTGAAACCGCTCTGCGGCGAATATTATGGCATTACGGAATATTATTACAAAGGACAATCCCATGCTCCGCAAAAAGAGCCGTCCGGTCGAAAAGTTCGATGAGCGACTGGCCCAGCTGATCGATGACATGAAAGACACCATGTACCATGCAGACGGCTGCGGTCTGGCTGCGGTGCAGGTCGGTATTCTGCGTCGGGTCGTGGTCGTTGACTGCGGTGACGGTGTGCTGGAATTGGTCAATCCCGAAATCATTGAGGCAGACGGCGAACAGCGTGAAGTGGAGGGCTGTCTGTCTTTGCCCGGTGAAAGCGGCCGCACCGTTCGCCCGATGAGTGTAAAGGTCAAGGCGCAAAACCGCTACGGGAAATGGTTTTTCTATTCGGGCAGTGAGCTGAAGGCTCGTGCTTTTTGCCACGAAATTGACCATTTGGACGGTCATCTCTACATCGACCGTCTGGCACCCGAATCGGATGACAAATGAGGAAGAAGCATTATGAAAATTGTTTTTATGGGTACCCCCGATTTTGCGGTGGACTGCCTGAAAGCTCTTGCGGCAAACGGGCATGATGTGTGCCTGGTCATGTGCCAGCCCGACAAACCGCAGGGCAGAAAAATGGTTTTGACGGCTCCCGCCGTGAAGATTTGCGCACAGGAGCTGAGAATTGAAACCTATCAGCCCGCAACCCTGCGGGACGGAGAAGCTGCGCAGCGCCTGCGGCAGCTTGCCCCCGATTTGATCGTGGTGGTTGCCTACGGTAAGATCATTCCGCAGGAAATTCTGGATATTCCGCCGTACGGCTGCGTGAATGTTCACGCTTCGCTTTTGCCCGAGCTGCGTGGTGCTGCACCGATTCAGCGCAGCATTTTAGAGGGAAAAAAGGTAACAGGCGTAACAACGATGCAGTTGGATGCCGGTATGGATACCGGGGATATTCTTTTGGTGAAAGAAACCGAAATATTGCCGGACGAAACCTCCGGTGAGTTGTTCGACCGCTTGAAAGGAATGGGTGCCGAATTGCTTTTGCAAACCATTGACGGATTGCAAAACGGAACGATTACACCGCAAAAGCAGGATGAGAGCCGGGCGACCTATGCCGCTATGCTGGAAAAAAGCATGGCACCGGTGGATTGGACGAAAACGGCACAGCAGGTGCATGATCATATTCGCGGGCTTGACCCGTGGCCGGGTGCATCCACCGTCATAAACGGAAAAACGGTCAAGCTGTCGCAGTCACATCTTGGCCGCCCGTGCAAAAAAGCTGCAGGCGAAGTGGTCTGCGCCGAAAAGCAGCTTGAAGTTTGCTGCGGGGACGGCTGCACCGTTTTGATCGATATGCTTCAGGCACAGGGTAGAAACAAGCTTGCCGCTCCGGACTTTCTGCGTGGCTTTTCGATTGAAAAAGGAACGGTTTTAGGGGAATGAGAGTAAAGGCGGTACTGCACCGTCCAAGTGTGCGGCACTGCTGTCAGAAGGAGGAGAACGATGGGCTTTCTCTACTATGATGTTTACTATCTGGTCTTAGTTGTTCCCATGCTTGTGCTCTCTTTGATTGCACAGGCGATGGTGAAATCCGCATTTAACAAACAGTCAAAGGTTTATGCGTCACGGGGCATCAGCGGGGCGCAGGCAGCGGCTCGGGTTTTGTATCACTACGGCATTACCGATGTTCGGTTTGAAACCGTTTCCGGTAAGCTGTCCGATCATTATGACCCGAAAGCAAAAGTGATCCGCTTGTCGCAGGAGGTTGCCAGCGGCACGAATGTTGCCGCCATCGGTGTGGCTTGCCATGAGGCCGGTCATGCCGCTCAGCACGCCGAAAATTATAAGCCGATTCAGATTCGCAATGCGATCCTGCCCGTGTGCAACATCGGTTCCTACATCGGCTTGCCGATTGCCGTTCTCGGCTACTTCCTCGGCTTTGAACCGCTTGTGTCGATCGGACTGCTGCTTTACGGTCTGATTGCGCTGTTCCAGCTGGTGACACTTCCCGTGGAATTAAACGCAAGCCGCCGTGCGCTGTCGGTTATAGAAGAAACCGGTATGCTTACCTCCGAGGAATTGCCCGGCGCACGCAAGGTTTTGACTGCGGCGGCAATGACCTATATCACGGCGCTGCTCGTTACTCTGGCAAACCTTTTGCGCTTTGTATTACGCTTCAACAGGAGAAATTGATGAAGAAAACAGCCAGACAAATCGCTTTTGAAATACTGAATAAAATCAATCGGGATGCTTCATACTCTAATTTGACCCTGGACAGTATGCTGAGCACCGCCGAATTGTCTGATTCGGATGCTTCGCTGGTCAGTGCCCTGGTTTACGGGGTTCTGGAACGCTCTCTGACGCTGGATTACTGCCTTACCCGTCATTTGAAACAGCCTTTGAAAAAGCTCAAGCCGCAGGTGCTTACCGCCCTGCGCATGGGTACATATCAGCTGCTGTTCATGGATCGGATCCCGGCAAGTGCGGCGGTGAACGAAAGCGTTATGCTTGTGCGAAACAACGGTTGTGCCTTTGCAGGCGGCTTGACTAATGCTGTGTTGCGTAACATCAGCTGTGAAGGCTTGGTTTTGCCCGATGAAGCAGACCGAGAAGTGTATTTGTCCGTGAAATATTCGTTTCCGCTGTGGCTGGTTCGCCTTTGGGTGGATGGCTACGGTGCGGAAAATGCCGAAGGGATCATGGCTGGCTGCATCGGCCGTCCTCCGCTGACGGTGCGTGTGAATACGCTTCGCACCGATGCCGCACGGCTCAGGCAGCGTTTGCAGGAGGAAGGCATAGAGGTGTTGCCTGCTGTGTGTGAGGATGCCTGGAACCTCGGGAAATGCGGCAGCATCGAAAAATCGG
>JAZUJI010000135.1:0-9141 GCA_045642685.1 Acutalibacteraceae bacterium
TGAATCTGAATTTCAAATTCAGGCAGGCATTTTTTGAAAACCGGTGAAACACATCAGCTGCTGACAATAATATTTTTTCACCAACATGGGAATACCAGCAATGATCGTATTCTACAAAACAATTACTTTCCAATGGAACCAATAAAATGCAGGCACCGCCTTGACACCCGACGGTTCCTATTGTAGAATACAAATACGATAAGAAGGAGATATGGATCATGAAACAGGTTCTTGTTCTGCTCACGGCGGCCGCTTTGCTTTTCGGGCTTACCGCCTGCGGCAGTCAAAACAATGGCAATACATCCGGCATAACTGCTGCTGCAACGACCGTTTCCGTTAATGAAACCGAAACAGCAACAGACACGGTTCCTGCTTCGACCGAGCCGACCGAAAGCGAACCAAGCTCAAAAAGTGCAGAAACGACCGCTGAGGCCGAAACAGACACACCAGCCGAAACGACCTCAACGGCAGCGGAAGTGCTTCCTTCGACCACGCAGGAAATTCTGAACGCCTATACCGATGTGATGACCTACGCCAAAACGGTGCACGCAGGATTTACACGAGTGATGTATCAGTCTCTTCCGAAAGACAGGCGTAATTTTTCCAACAACACCGTTCTGAACATTGCTGCCACTTTTATGACGACCAAAGAAAAAGCAGAGAAAAAACCGGCTGTCTACCCCAAGGGCAATGACGGCGAATTTTTTCCGATTTACGGCAACAAAAAAGGCTGTCTGCTTACCGATACCAATGCCATTCAATCCGCTGAATGTAAAAAGCTGAGCAACGGCAATTACCGCATAAAAATTGTGCTGAAGCCCGAATTGAACCCTGAGCCGACTCCGTTCGGCGCAGCAAAAGCACCCAGCTATCACGGAGCTATGTTCGGGCCCGCTTCAAAATCGGTCATTGATGATGCCATGAACAGCAAAATCGTGACCTCCATCACAAAATCCGCCACATACAGCCTGAAATATTTTGATTCATTTTCCGTGCTGGAATACAACCCGGTCAACAAAAGGATCCAATCACTTTATCAGCACTGCAATGTTCTTATTTCGGCAGATGCCGAACTCATATTCGGTAATTTCAAAGGAAACTGCGTACTTCTGAACGACAACCATTTTTCCGATTTCAAGTATTGAGAGCGGTAAAATATGAAACACAAAGAGAGGATGCTATGAACATGACAAAAATCGACAAAACCATGACCATCGGTGAAATTCTTGATGCCAACCGTGATGTTGCTCCGTTTTTCCTGGAAATGGGTATGCACTGCCTCGGCTGCCCTTCCGCCAGAGGCGAAAGCGTGGAACAGGCCTGCATGGTTCACGGCGTTGACGCAGATCAACTGATCGAAAAAATCAACGCATTTCTGGCGAAAGCAGAATGAAACGCCTTTCACCCCGGCTCAAAGAAGCCGCCGCATTGCTGCGCAAAACAGACACCGTCGCCGACATCGGAACCGACCATGCCTACTTGCCGATTTACCTGATCGAACACAATATCTGCCGCAAGGTCATTGCATCGGATTTAAGAAAAGGGCCGTTGGAAAATGCCAGAATCAATGTGGACGCTGCCGGATACACCGACCGCATTGAATTGCGTTTATCGGACGGACTTGAAAAATACCGTGCCGACGAAGTGCAGGATATTGTTATGACAGGTATGGGCGGAATCCTCATTTCCGAAATCATTGATCGGGCTCCTTGGCTCAAAAGCACACAGAAGCACCTGGTGTTGCAGCCGATGACCCATGCGGAATATCTGCGTGCCTATTTAACAGCCAATCATTTTCGCATCTTGCGTGAGAGCGTTTGTGAGGATACCGGTAAACTATACTGCCTGATGAGCTGCGTCTATACCGAAGAGACTCCCACATACGGCGAGTTTTACGAGTATTACGGTGAATTGCCCAACAGCTCCGACCGTTTGGCTTCGGTCTATCTGCAAAAGCTTTCGGAGCGTTGTGTTCGGGAAGCAGCAGCGATCGGCTGCACGGATCCGGCACGAACAGAGCGTTTATACCAAATCGCCGATAAGCTTGACTGCATTCTGTCGCAGCCGCGATAAAACGAAGGGACAACGAGCTTGTCCCTTTTCTTTTGCAAAAGAGGTAAATAAAAATGGAATTTGAACGAGTAAACGAAACCGAAGTCGGCTATGCCGCCGGCACGACCGAACGATTTCTTTCCAAACTGACAAGCAGCCGTGTATGCCTACATTCCCTGCTGCTCATGCGCAGCGGAAAAGTGTTTGCTGAAGAATATGCGCCGGGCTATGATGAAAATTTTCGACATCGCCTGTATTCATCGAGCAAAACCTATGTTTCTGCCGCCATCGGCACTGCTATCGGAGAGGGATTGCTTACGCTTGACACAAAAATTGCCGACTACTTCCCCGATAAGCTGCCAGAAAAGCCGCACCCGTACATAACGAACCTTACGGTGCGGGATTGCCTGATCATGGCAACGCCGTTTGATGAAACACCGTACCGTCACGAGCACACCGATTGGGTAAAGGATTTTTTCACCGAAGCACCGACCCATCGCGGCGGAACGATTTTTCATTATGATACGGGCGCAACGCTTGTGCTGGATGCGCTGGTAGAGCGTGTATCGAGGCTGCCGTTTAACGAGTATCTGTACGACCGTGTTTTGCGTCACATCGGGTATTCACAGATTCCCGAATGTGTGGAAGCACCCGACGGCACAAAATGGGGCGGTAGCGGAATGCTCTGCACGACGAGAGAGTTTGCCGCCTTTGCACAGCTTTTTGTCCGTGGCGGAAAAGCTGCGGACGGACGGCAGCTCATCCCGGAATGGTACATTCAACAAGCCACTTCCAAGCAAATCGGAAACGCCGAAAACAACAAAAACAACGCATTTTACGGGCATGGCTACGGTTATCAGGTGTGGATGACCCGCACCGGCTGGGCCATGTTCGGCATGGGCAATCAGCTTGCTTTGTATGCGCCGAAAGAAGATGTTCTGCTGATTTGCACGGGTGACGATCAGGGAAATGATTACGCACGAAGCTATATTGCCGAATACATGGAAGAGCTTTTTTTGAATCCTCTCGGCAGTGATTATTCCATGAAAAACGGTGGATCACTCTGTCTGCCGCTGCCGATCGGAAAAAACATCTCTCCCCTGCAGAAATCATTCAGTCGTCTGGAATATCGCATGGAGAAAAATGACTGCGGCATTGAGAGAATATCCTTTGAGTTTGACGGAAACAACAGCCGAATGACATTCTTTGCCCAGGGCGAAGAAAAAGTCATTCCGTTCGGCTTGGGTCACTATGTGCAGGGAGAATTTCCGGAAAAGAAGTATTCCGGTATGCGCATCAACACACCGCTGAACCGTGGTTACCGGTGTTTTGCCGCCGCTGCATGGGATCTGCCGGATCTGCTTGTGATGAAATGCTATGCCGCCGACACCTATTTCGGCAATTTTGTGCTGAATGTGCGCTTTTCAGCTGACGGGATCGATCTGCGTTTTGACAAAAAAGCCGAGTGGTTCATGGAAGAATATGACGGCTTTGCAAGCGGAAGCAAATTACAGGAAAAGTGATCGCTGCCGTAAAAAACAACTCAAATGCACGCAAAAGAGGTTTGGAGCATCCGGTTCCAAACCTCTTTCAAATTCTATTCGGCGCCTTCTGTTCAAGGAACAGGGGTCACTTCTTTTTCGGGTGCTTGTGCCAACTCTTCGGGTTCCTTTTCGGCTTTGAACGGTTTCATTATCGCCTTGAACAGCGGTTTCCAAACCGGTAAAGCGCAAAGAATCACAATTCCGAGTGACATCAGCAGCTCGTATAATATAAGCTTTGAAGTGAAAAAGCGTTCCAGATGAAACGGTTTGTTCAGCAGGCGGTAATACAGCACCAGAATCGCACGGTGCAGAGCGTAAATCTGCACGGTATTGGCTCCGATTTTGGAAAGGAACCCTAATTTCCGATTCGGCACAAGTACAAAAACCGAACCGCCGACCACTGCTGAAACCGCATAACACACCAGCCGGTAAACAAAGCCCCAGGTATACGGCTTGAGCACTTTGCTGTAAGAATTTCGCCCGGTGAACAAAAACTTGACATCGGCAATATCATCGTAGCAGGCAACCGTAACGGCTATTCCTGCCGCCAGAACCAACAGTGCAATCGGAATCAGCCACTTTTTCCGAAAGAAATTGCAGACTTTCCCGGTATCCAAACAATAGCCGAGAAAATAAAAAGGGTAATAAACGATCAAACGGGACAGGCACAGCGTATCACCGAGCGCTGCGTCATAACCGGCATAACAGGCAAGCAAAACGGAAAAAACCAACACATAAGACGGTTTGAGCTTATCCAGCCCAATCGTGATCAGGCTGAACGCAAACAAGCAAAACGCATACCACGGCTCTGACCTGTCCGAAAAAACGGTAACGGCAGGCAAAACACCTGTTGTTGCCCAATTTGCAGCAAATGTGACTATTTTAATGAAAATATATAAAAAGAAATAGGTCGCAATGTTGCTCAACCGTCTTTCTTTTATGTTCCGCTTGCCGACTAAACCGGAAACAAACAGAAACAACGGCATATGGAAGGAATAAATAAAATAGCGCAGATAAGCGGTTGCCTGTGACACATCGGCGTACAAATCCGCCACATGGCCGAGAACGACCAGAAAAATCAGCAACAATTTCAAATTATCCAGCTTATAGTAATGCTGAGCGGTTGAAAGCACGAAAATTCCTCCTGCTGAAAAATAGGGCAAAAAAGCACCCACAAACAGGAATACACCGTGTTTGTGGGGCATCGTTTAATTGTTTGACAGCTTTGACAATGCAGCGGAAAGCTGATTATCCGAACCGACATTTCCAATGTCATATGAAGCCTGCGTGCGAGGTGCCAATGCAACGGTTTCATCCGGCTCCATACCCTCGGAATCGGAATAGAAGTTTCCGTTATAGGTCTTTACCTTGGCAACTGTCAAAGAAATTGCGCTGCCGTTTTCCAATTCATAAATCTTTTGCAGTGTCATTTCACCGGCGGTCTTTGTGCCGAGCAGAGTGCATTTTGAGAAATCACGAAGCTGTGCCGCCAACAATTCCGCCGCCCCGGAGGTTACACCGTCAATCATCACGATAATCCCCTTGGGGAATGTGATGCACTGTGTATCCGAAGTGAAGTTCAGATAAACTTCACCGTTTTTGTCGATAGCACTTGCGATCGCACCGGTCTTTTCCGCACCGCTGGGCAGGAGCAGATCCGCCACGGAGGAAGCGTTTTCCACCGAACCTTCTTTGCAGCCTCTGACATCAATGATCAATGCGGTAATACCCTGTTCATTGAGCTTATCGATCTCCGCAGAAAACTGCTGAGCTGTATTGGCATAGAAGCCTGTCACACGGATATAGCCGGTTTTGCCGAGAACAGATGAGGTGACAGTGCGCACCATGCCGCGCACGACCGAAACGGTTTTTCGGTTACCGCCGCGCTCATAAGTGATGCTCACTGTGTTAAAACGGCGGCCGACACGCAGTGACTCCATGATCTGTGCTGCATTGGACGCATCGATCACCTTATCATCCACCGAAAGAATGACATCGCCTTTTTTCAATTCGGCACTTTCTGCAGAAGAATCATCGAAGACACGGGTAATTACCATTTTATCGGCAGCCGCATCATAAGACACTTCTACGCCGATTCCGCCCTCACCTGCCATTCGGCGGGTATACTCGATATATTCCTTGGCGGTCATATAGAAGCTGCCAGGATCGTTCAGACCCTTCATATAGCCCTGTGCCGTGGCGGCAAACAGAGCATCATCATCAAAATCACCGAAAAAATTGGTTCGGACATAGTCATCAATCGCAGAATAGCCGTCATAAAGCTCGGAACGATTTGACAACCGGGAAACCAGACCGTTATAAATTTTTTGGGATACCGTCATGGTTATGGCAAAAGTAGCCGTAACGCTCAGAAAAATAAGAGCAATCGTCAAACCGAGAGAGATCTTTTTATTCACGAATTGTACACAAGCCTTTCCTGATTATTTCGGCAAAGTAAGATAACCCTTCATGGGATCTGTTGTTTTACCGTCGATGCGCACTTCAAAGTGCAGATGCGGTCCGGTCGAATTGCCGGTCGAGCCGACACGACCGATCACCTGACCCTGAACCACCTTATCACCCTTGACAACGGAAATGGAACTGCAGTGTGCATAACAGGTAACGACGCCGTTGCCGTGATCCACCATAATAAAGTTTCCGTATGCCTTTTGGAACTGCGCATAAATCACCGTGCCGTCACGCACAACATAAATCGGTTTTTGATTGATACCGCCTGCCGTAAAATCGGTTCCGCTGTGCAGCTTGTATTCACCCGTTGTCGGGTGCGTCCGGTAACCGTAAGGAGAAGAGATATAAACACCGCCGACCTTAAGCGGAAAAATCATCTTGGTGGAGCCGGTCGGCACTGCCGGTGTGTCGTCCTCGACCTCTTTACCGTTCTCATCCGTCACCGGCTCTTTCGGCTTCTTGGGATCCGTCGTCTTGGAGGCATTTTGCTTAATATACTCCTCCATCTGCTTGTTGACTTCTTCAAGCTGATTCTCCTGCTGGCGAATCATTTCAACATATTCCGCACTCTCTTTATCCAAAGAGTTCAGTTCCTTCTGCGCCTGCTGATACTGCGCTTTGATTTCGTTCTGTTTTTGTGCCAGCAGCTTGCTGGAAGACTGAACATCCTCTTTCGTGTTGTTAAGAATCGTTTTTTTACCATCCAGCTCTTGTTTTTTGTTCTTGCTCTGTTCAACACTGCCTGAAAGAGTGGTTTTCAGCGTTTCCAGCTCACCGATATCGTTTTCAATGGTTGTCATCAAATCGTTATCGTGCTGTGCGACCCGCATGAGCAATTCACTTCGGGTCAAAAGCGTTGAAAAATCCTGTGATGTCAGCAAAAACTCAAGGGTTGAGCCGTTTCCTGCCATATACATGGCTCGAATACGGGCTTTGAGCAAGGTGTAAGCTTCATCCAGAGCGGTCTGTTTATCGGAAATTGCCGCCTGAGCCGCTTCGATCTGACCGTTGAGTGAATCAATTTGCCCTGTAATAATGCCGATTTGGTTGTTTGTGTTGGAAATATCGGAATTCAGTAAATCAATGCGGGAAGAAAGCAGATTGATCTGATTCTGGGTATCGTCAATCTTGCCGTAAATAGATTTAACAGCCTGCTTCTGCGCTTTTTTCTCGCTGTTTACTTCATTGAGCTTTGCTTCGTTCTTTTTAAGTTGATCTTCGATTTCATCATACTGATCCTGCAGATCATCCAGCGACTTGGTGGTACTCGCCGGGGCTGTAGCCGCCGCTGTGGTGGATGCAGTCGTTGTTTCGCTCGGTTTTTCTGTCGCAGCCGCTTCAGTTGTATTTGCTTCCGTCACAGCCGTAACGATTTCGGAAGCAGCGAAAGCAGGTGTCCCGGTCAGAAACAATATCGCAAAGAAAACGCAAAGGAAGCGCATGGGCTTATTTGCTGTCTGCACTGAGATTTTCGTTATCATAATCCTGCTCCTTCAAATATTTGTTCATTGACATATAACTGCCGAATGCACCGGTGAGAATACCGGTAAGTGAAAAAGCACCGAGCATAACCCAGACATAATCCGTAAAGGGAAGCGGTTTTGAGGAAAGTGCGGAAAGGACGCTCATCATCGCCTGAGAAAGAGCCTCATATAAGCCCCAGACAATTCCGAGTGACACAAACCCGGCAATCAAGCCGAGCACCATTCCTTCAACCATAAAGGGCCAGCGGATAAACCATTTGGTTGCACCGACTGATTTCATGATCATGATTTCAAGGCGGCGGTTGAACATCGTCACACGCACCGTGTTGGAAATAATAAAGAGCGACACCACCAAAAGCATAACGATAACGGCAATGCTCACCGAACCGACCGTACGCTTCAGAGAAGTCAGCTTCTGCGCAAATTCACGGTTTTGACGAATATTCAGCACATTATCAAGCTTTTGAAGCTGTGCAACCGTTTTATCGAACTGCTCCATATCTTTGAGCGTTACTTCATAAGCATCGGGCAGCGGATTATCTTCCATTCCGTCAAACAATGCGGCAGCACTGCCGATGGATTTCAAAATCTCAGGAAAAGCTTCTTCTTTGGAAATAAAAGTACATCCATCGACATTGCCGATTGCTTTAATATGTTCACCCATGACCTTCGTCTGCTCTTCCGTGGCTTCATCTTGAATAAAGACCATGATCACATTCTGCTCCGACACGGTGCCGAGAAGTGAATTGACATTAACAAAAAGCATATATGCCGCACCGATCAACACCAGACACGACATCAAAACGGCGACCGATGCCAGGGACATGAGCTTGTTGGAACGGATGCTGCGAAAGCCTTCTTTGGTCAGATAACCGGTGCTTGCACGACCTGCCTGATCGGAATTATTGCGCATTTGACTCACCTCCGCTCGCAGTATGACGGTCGGAAGAATACTTGCGGATGAATTCATCCACCTCACGGACAGCCCTTCGACTGCCGATATCCAAGTCGGGCAGAATAAACTCCTCACTCTTTTTGCCGACCGTGGCAATATCATCGGACTTGATCTTTCCGTCTTCAATCGTGATAATACGCCTGCCGTAACGCTGCACCAGATCTTCGGAGTGTGTTACCATAATGACCGTTGTGCCCGTTGCGTTGATCTTTTCAAGCATCTCAACGATTTCGCAGGAACGCTTGGCATCAATGTTGCCGGTAGGCTCATCGGCAATGATGATATCGGCGTTGTTCACAATGGCTCTTGCCAACGCCACACGCTGCTGCTCACCGCCCGAAAGCTGGTTCGGCATACATTTTGATTTTTCGCTCAACCCGACTAAGCCGAGCACATGAGATACACGCTTGCTGATACGCTTTTCTTTTGAGCCGATGACACGCATGGCAAACGCAACATTGTCATAGACCGTCATGTTCGGAATCAGGCGGAAATCCTGAAATACGATTCCGAGATGGCGGCGAAAATACGGTATATCCTTCTTTTTCATAGTGTTCAGCAAACGGTTTTTGATAACAACCGTACCCTCGGTCGCTACCTCTTCACGCATCATGATTTTAAGCAGAGTGCTTTTGCC
>JAZUJI010000136.1:0-3022 GCA_045642685.1 Acutalibacteraceae bacterium
CCGGCTCGGTGGAAAACTATTTCAGCATAACCGGTACCGACGGCAGCTTTGACATTTTCCACACCGTTTCGACTCTCGCATGGGGTCTCGGCTATTTCGGTATGCCTCACATCATTGTCCGCTTCATGTCCATCAAAAAGCCCTCCATGGTCAAAAAATCCGCAGCCGTCGCCATCATCTGGGTGGTTATTTCCCTCGGCTGCGCCATTCTTCTTGCTTATTTCGGCCGTATCGCTTTGTTCGGTGACGAGGTCGTTGCCAAAACTCTGCTCGAAAATGGCGATCAGAATCTTGTCTTTATCACGCTGGCACGCAAGCTCTTCCCCTCCGCATTTCTTGCCGGTATCCTGCTTGCCGCCATCATTGCCGCTTCCATGTCCACGGCGGACTCTCAGCTTCTGGTTGCTTCTTCTTCTTTCACAAGCGATATTTACAAGCCTCTTTTCAAGAAGAACGCTTCTGATAAGGAAACGCTTTGGATCGGTCGTGTTGTGGTTCTGATCGTTTCGGTCATTGCCTATTTCATCGCTTCCAGCAAGGGCAAGTCCGCAAGTGCGATCATGGATCTGGTCGAAAACGCATGGGGCCTGTTCGGCGCCGCATTCGGTCCGGTCATTCTGCTTTCTCTGTTCTGGAAGCGCTTCACCTACAAGGGTGCCATCGCCGGTATCGTGGGCGGTACGGTCGTGGATATTGCGTGGCTGATTCTCCTTTCCGGCAAAACCGGTGTGTATGAGATTATCCCCGGCTTCGCCGTCTGCCTCATTCTTGCTGTAGCGGTTTCGCTTTTGGATAAAGCTCCCTCTGCCGAGGTTCAGGCTATTTTCGCCAAAGCCACCGACAAGAACAACGACGATTGATTTTGTTTTTCTGTGACCGCTTCTGCTTTTGCGGAAGCGGTTTTTTACTGCTTGAAAAATCGGCGGAATTGTGCTATCATGTCTGAAAAAGACGATAACGGAGGAAGAATCATGAAACGAACGATCTCTGCGGTGACGGCTCTGATTTTGCTGATTTCAATATTTTCCTTTTCTGCCTACGCCAAGGTCACAAAAATCAGTCATGTTAACGATGCTATGAATTTTGTTCTGGAGCAGGAGAGTGTGTTTGAAATTCATCGGGCGACTTTCTGCGAAAACGGCAAAGCAGGGCGCAGTGTTTACCTGATTTCACTCGGCGGTTCGGATTTTTCTTTTGATAAAACACATATTCAATGTCTGCAAAACGCCATTCTCAGCGGTTGTTCATTGCCGAACGCTTATCTGAGCGCAGTGATTGCGCAGGCGAATAAAACCATTCCGAAGGGCAGCGAGGTGCTGCTGATCGGTCACAGCTTCGGCGGTATGATCGCACAGCAGTTCGCCGATGATACGACCATGAAAGCAAATTACACCATTACCAATGTGCTTGCCATGGGTTCTCCCTACATTTTAGATAATGCCCGTGAGGGTGCCCTTCACCGTGTGGCGGACAGCAGCGATTTTGTGCCGTATCTGAGCATGGCAACTTTGCTCGGAATGTATTCCAAAAATCTCAGTGTCGAAACCGGCGGTTATCTCACTCCCTTTATGGCGCACGGTCTTTCTTACGGCAATGCTGCCTGCTGGCAGTCGTATGATGCGCTCGGCGTAAAGGGCGGCACCTCTACCATCAGCATTTTATAAATTTTTGCAGGCTTTCGGGTTCGATTGCCTGCTTTTTCGCTTTTTTGAGAAAAAAATACGGTTTTCTCTTTCTTTTCTGTTTGGATTGTTGTATAATAAATGAAATTCGTGCAGGGCTGTCCTGCATAATGAACCTGTTAAGTTATGCCGAAAGGCAAAAGATAAACAAAGGAGGAAATCCCCCATGAATGAAAACTTCACTTACAAAATGGAGCTGACCGATGAGCAAGCGGCGATCCTTCACGGCTCCAAGGGCGAAACCATGGCAAAGGTCATGCAGACCCTCGTGCTTTACGGTGATGCGTTCGGCGCACCGAAAATGGTTCCCGTAACCAGCGAAATGGGTCATCTGGTCACCAGCTTCGGCCTCGGCGTTATGAAGCCGGTTCACGATTTAATGGATCAGCTCATCAAAGGCGGTGCAATTTCCGGTCAGAAATTCTCCGTTGATCCCAAGCCTCTTGATCCCAAAGTTCCGGCGAACTTCCTTCAAAACTTTGTGTTCAAAAAATTCATGTATTCCGTTCAGGATAAATATGACGATCAGCTTGATAAGCTCGGTCTGATCAATCATGATTCCTATACCTGTACCTGCTACATGGATGAGGTCGGTAATAAGCCGAAACAGGGCGATGTTCTCTCCTGGGCAGAATCTTCTGCCGTTGTTTATGCCAACTCCGTTCTCGGTGCCCGCTGCAACCGTAACTCCGGTATTATTGAGCTGTTCGGTTCCATCGTCGGTTTTGTTCCGTATTTCGGTCTGCTGACCGATGAGGGCAGAAAAGCGACCTGGATCGTTGAAGTGAAAACCACCAAGAAGCCCGAAGCGCAGATTCTCGGTTCTGCCATCGGTATGAAGGTCATGGAAGATGTTCCGTTTATCAAGGGTCTTGACAAGTGGCTCGGCACGGAGCTTGACGGTGACACCACCGCTTACCTGAAAGATTTCGGCGCAGCCACCGCCTCCAACGGTGCAGTCGGACTTTACCACATCGAAAACCTTACCCCCGAAGCCAAAGAGCAGGGCGCAGGCATTATTGCCGAAAACGCTCAGACTTATGTCATTGATGACGCAGAGCTTGAAAGAGTTTACAAGAACTACCCCGTCATGTGGAAAGATAAGAACGCTGCTCCGAAGCTTTGCTTTGTCGGCTGCCCGCATCTCTCTCTTGCGCAGTTGATTGAGTGGACGAACAATGTCAGCGACGGTCTGAAAAAGAGCGGTCTGAAAAAAGTTTCCGTTCCCACTGTCTTTACCGCAGCCCCCGGCGTGATTGAAAAGTTTGAGAAGACCGAATTTGCCGCTAAGCTCAAAGCAACCGGTGTCATTCTCAGCTACATCTGCCCGCTGATGTACA
>JAZUJI010000137.1:0-14714 GCA_045642685.1 Acutalibacteraceae bacterium
AACGGCAACGGCATTATGAATCAGCTTTTCTCCGGCTATGAGCCTTTCGCCGGCGATATTCAGACCCGTGAGCGTGGCTCGATCGTGGTGCACGAAACCGGCGAGTCCACCGGCTACGGTCTGTTCAACACGCAGGACAGAGGCCGTTTGTTCATCGGACCGGGTGTTCCGGTTTACGAGGGCATGATCGTCGGTGAATGTGCCAAGAACGAGGACATCGTGTGCAATGTCTGCAAAAAGAAACAGCTGACCAATACCCGTGCCGCCGGCAGTGACGATGCGCTGCGTCTGGTGCCTCATTCCGTGCTGAGTCTGGAACAGTGCATGGAGTTTATCAAGGATGATGAATTGCTGGAGGTCACGCCGAAATCCCTGCGTCTGCGCAAGACCATTCTTTCCAAGGAACTGCGCATGAAAAAGCAATTCAAAAAATAATTGAGCAAGTGCAGGCAGGGCTTGTGTCCGCCTGCACTTTTTGTTCGTGGGAGGAAATGATCATGACCTATTCTCAGGCTTTGCAATTCGTCCATTCGCTCGGTCGGTTCGGGATTCATCCGGGGTTGGAACGCATTGAGGCGTTGTGCCGTGCGCTGGGTGATCCGCAGGAAAAGCTGAAGTTTGTCCATGTCGGCGGAACGAACGGAAAAGGCTCGACATCCACAATGCTTTCGGAGATCCTCATAGCACAGGGCAAAAAAACCGGGCTGTTCACATCCCCGTATGTGGTGAGCTTTATGGAGCGGATCCAGGTCAACGGTGAGCCGGTGAGCGAGGCGGCTTTTGCCGAAACGATTGAACGCATTGTGCCGATCGTGCGGGAGCTGGCGCAGCAGGGGATGCAGCCGACCGAATTTGAAGTGATCACGGCGGCGGCGTTTGACCTGTTTGCCGGGCTGAACTGTGATGTTGTTGTGCTGGAGGTCGGTTTGGGCGGCAGACTGGATTCAACCAACATCATAACAACTCCTCTCGTGAGCGTGATCACCTCCGTTTCCCCGGATCATATGGCGATCCTCGGTGATACGGTGGAAAAAATCGCCGAAGAAAAGTGCGGAATCATCAAGCAAAACGGTCGAACGGTCTGTTACCCGGAACAGCCCGGCCGGGTTTTGCCGATCGTGGAACAGTTCTGCAATGACAAGCACAACAGCTTTACGGTGCCGGATCTGAGCAGACTTGAACCGGTTCGGAACGATGTGTTCGGTACGGTATTCCGTTATGACGGAATCAAGTACGAAACGGCAATGGGCGGTGCCTATCAGATGAAAAATGCCGTTACCGCCATTGAAACTGCACGCCTGCTCGGCGCATCACAGGAAAGCATCGTGCAGGGGATCCGCCGGGCAAAGGTGGCGGCACGGCAGGAGGTCATCTCCGAAAAGCCGCTGGTTCTGCTGGATGGCGGGCATAATGAGGACGGCGGCAGAGTGCTCGGGGAAAGCCTTCGACAGGCATCGCTCAACGGCAGAGTTGTGGCGGTGCTCGGCATGATGGCGGATAAGAGCATTGAGGACTATTTGTCGTTTGTTGCTCCGCTTTGCCGTGAAATCATTACCGTCACCGTGGGGGAAAACCCGAGGGCGCAGGCGGCGCAGGCGCTGAAAACGGCGGCACGGCGGTTTTGTCCGGATGTGTGTGCCTGCGAGGATGCCTGTAAAGCACTTCGACTTGCCAAAGAAAGGCTGCAGGACGGTGATTGCCTGCTGGTCTGCGGTTCTCTCTATTTAGCCGGTGAGGTGCGAAACGAATTGATAAAAATTTTTCACGGCTGACAGGCTGTGACAGAATTTTCATACGGCAGCTTCTATTCTATGGATAGAGGCTGTTATTTTTTTGCCCGAAAAGGAGATGTGAAAAATGGAAATTTCGGTTCAAGGCAAGTGCATGACGGTATTTCTCAGCGGAGAAATCGACCATCACACCGCCGCACCGATCCGCAAAAAAATTGACGACGAAACCGACCGGCTGATGCCTCAGCTTCTGGTGCTGGACTTCGGAGGCGTTACCTTTATGGATTCCTCGGGTGTCGGGCTCGTCATGGGGCGGTATCGCAATGTGTCGGCATACGGCGGCAAAACGGAGGCGGTGAATCTGCCGCCGAGGTGTTACCGGGTGATGAAATTATCGGGACTTGAAAAAATAGTCGGATTAAGAATGGCAGGTGAAAAGCAATGAAACGAAAAGCACAGAACCGTTTTGTACTGACTGTGGAAAGCCGTTCCGCCAACGAGGGCTTTGCCCGTCTGGCAGCATCCGGTTTTGCTGCGCAGCTTGACCCGACCGTGGAGGAGCTGTGTGACATTAAAACGGCGGTGAGCGAAGCGGTGACGAACTGTATTGTCCACGCTTACCCGGACGGTTTGGGTGAGATCCGTATTACGGGAGAAGTATTTGAAAACGGAGTCATTCGGATTCGGGTGAAGGACAAGGGTAAGGGAATTGAAGATATTGAGCAGGCGATGCAGCCGCTGTATTCAAGTCTTGGCGGTGAAAGAGCAGGACTTGGTTTTGCGGTGATGGAAAGCTTTTGCGACAGATTGAGCGTAAAGAGCAGGGTCGGAAAAGGTACCTGCGTTACGCTGGAAAAACAAATTCAAGGGAAAGAGCTTGTCCGCAACGGTTGAATCCCGGGAACGGCTGATTACGGAAAATATGGGTTTGGTTCATGCGTGCGCCGGACGATTCCGGGGCAAGGGCATGGAATATGACGATTTGTTTCAGGCCGGCTGTGTGGGTTTGATCAAGGCGGCGGACGGATTTGACGCACAACGGGGGTTTGCGTTTTCCACTTATGCGGTGCCGGTCATTCTCGGTGAGATCCGGCGCATTTTTCGGGACGGCGGAACGGTCAAGGTCGGGCGAATGTTAAAGGAAAAAGGACGCATGGCGATGAAAGAACGGGAACGGCTGACGCACCTGAACGGGCAGGAGCCGACGGTGAGCGAGCTTGCGCAGGCGTTGGGGCTGGATGCGGAGCAGACGGCGGAGATCCTCAATGCGGTTCTGCCTGCCGTGTCACTCACCGTTTCGGATGAGGACGGTGAACACGCTGCGGATATTCCGGTCGAATCGGCGGAAAACGAGTTGGCGGAGCAGCTGAGCCTGGAGCAGGCGATGGAAACTTTGCCCGAGCGTGACCGCAGGCTTATTGAGCTGCGCTATTACCGGGGCTTGACCCAATGCAAAACCGCCGAACAGCTCGGAATGTCACAGGTGCAGGTATCACGGCGGGAAAAGGCGGTTTTGATGCAGCTGCGAAACAATCTGAGCGGATAATTCCCGCCGGAACTGTTTGGCGATTCCGCAGTTGACGGTGTTTACAGCCGTTTTCTGCGGAAGCCTTTTGACTTTTCAAAGAAATTTTTCAGAATATCTTGCATTATGGAAACAGATATATTATAATAACCACACACGAAACAGCCTTGTTTTGGTCATGCGGCGTGTGGGTTCTGTGCGACGGTGCGTTGCGAACCATGTCAGGCGGGGAACCGAGCAGCATTAAGCAAGCCGCACGGTGCGACACAGTCCGCCTGCACGCCGCATGACCAAGATAAGGCTTGTGTTTTTGAAAGGGAGTGAGTCAGAATGTATCGTGCTCTTTACCGCAAATGGCGGCCTGATCGGTTTGCTGATGTGGTCGGTCAGCAGCATATCACCCAAACGCTCCGCAATGAGCTGCAGGCGAACAAGCTGGCTCACGCCTATTTGTTCACCGGTTCACGGGGCACGGGCAAAACCACCTGTGCCAAGATTCTGGCAAAGGCGGTCAACTGCGAGCATTTAACGGATGGAAACCCATGCAACGAATGTGAAGTGTGCAAGGGCATCGACTCGGGTGCGATTCTCGATGTAGTGGAAATTGATGCCGCAAGCAACAACGGTGTGGACAACATCCGTGATCTGCGGGAGGAAGCCAACTATACTCCCGTGCGTGCTAAGTACCGTGTTTACATCATTGATGAGGTGCATATGCTCTCCATCGGTGCGTTCAATGCCCTGCTCAAAACCCTCGAAGAGCCGCCCGAATATGTGAAATTCATTTTGGCAACGACCGAGGTGCATAAGCTTCCCGCTACCATTCTTTCCCGCTGTCAGCGGTTTGACTTCAAGCGTATCGAGCCGGACGATATTGCCGACCGGCTGGAAACCGTGGCACAGGGTGAGGGTATCACGCTCGAGCGTGAGGCAGGGCTGCTGATTGCCCGTGTCGCAGACGGTGCGCTGCGTGACGCACTGAGCCTGCTTGACCAATGCGCCGGGCAGAGCGACACCGTCACAACGCAGCTTGTCAGCCGTGTGGCAGGGCTGACCGGACGGGAGCATTTATTCCGGCTGGCAGACTGTATTCGCAGCAGCGACTGCGCCGGTGCGCTGACGATCATCAATGAACTGCACACTGTGTCGTGTGATATGGAACGGCTTTGTACTCAGTTGATCGACCATTACCGCAATTTAATGATCATCCGTGCCGTCAATCAGCCGTCGGGGCTGATCGTGTGCACTTCTTCCGAATTGAAATTGCTCGAAGAGCAGGCGGACGGCTACACGCTGGAGGGCATTATGCACATCCTCAGCGTGCTGGAGGATGCCGCCGCATCCATGCGCAAGGGTACAAACCGCCGTGTTGAAGCGGAGCTGGCGTTTGTGAAGCTTTGCACGCCCCACGCCGATACTTCACCGGAAGCATTGCTCAAACGCATTGCCGAGCTCGAAAAGGCGGTGCGAACCGGTATGGCAGCCGCACCGGCACCATCCGGCGAAGCGGCAAACCCGGTCGCCAATGCTTTGCCTGCGCCGGGTGTGCCCGAACCGCTGCCCGACGGCGATTGTGCACCCTGGGCGGATATTCTTCAGGAGCTGAAAACCATCAATATGCCCCTGTTTGCCATTTTGTCCGATTCTGCGGCAAGGGTGCAGGGGAACTATCTGGTGATCGCTTCGCCGAATCCGTCTGTCGGTGCCATGCTCAAGGTCAACAACAATTCCGCTGACCTGAAAAAAGCGGTGTTCAACATCACAGGTCACCGCTATAAGATCGGCATTGAGCGGCCGAGTGCCGAGCCGACACCTCCGACCCCCGAAAATGACCCGTTGGATGCGCTGTTAAAAGAAGCGAAGAAAATGGGTATTGAAATTAAAACCACATAAGTATCATCGAAAGGAACGATAAACATGAAAGCAAGAATCCCCGGTGCTCAGGGCGGCGGACAGGCCGCCATGCTCCAGAAATTGCAGGATATGCAGGAGCAGATGCAGAAAACGCAGGAAGAAGTTGAAGCAACCGATTTCACCGCTTCCTCAGGCGGCGGTGTTGTGGAAGCGACCGTCACCGGCGCAAAAGAACTGAAAGACCTCAAAATCGATCCCGAAGCGGTTGACCCGGAAGAAGTCGAGATGCTTCAGGATATGATCATTGCCGCAGTCAACGAGGCACTGCGCAAGGCAGAGGAAGCCATGAACAAGGGCATCGAGTCAGCTAAGGGCGGCTTGAATATCCCCGGCCTGTTCTGATATGGGTTACGAAGTTGCATCCTTAGCCAAACTCATTGAGCAGTTTGAACGCCTGCCCGGCATCGGGCGCAAAACGGCACAGCGTTTGGCGTTTTATGTGCTCAACCTCAGCGAACGGGAAGCACAGGATTTTGCCGATGCCATTATCCATGCACATCAGAAAATCCACCGCTGTTCGGTTTGCTGTAACCTTTCCGAAGAAGAGCTTTGCCCGATTTGTTCCCGACCCGGGCGTGACCAAAGCACCATTTGTGTGGTGGAGGATCCACGGGATGTGCTTGCCATTGAACGCACGCATGAATACAACGGAACCTACCATGTACTCCACGGCGTTATTTCTCCCATGAACGGTATCGGCCCCGAGGAGTTGACCGTGAAAGAGCTGGTGGCTCGCATGGACGGCGATGTGAAAGAAATTATTATGGCAACGAACCCCACCGTTGAGGGGGAGGCGACCGCCATGTATCTTTCCCGTCTGCTCAAGCCTCTCGGCGTGGCGGTGAGCCGCTTGGCTTATGGTGTGCCCGTGGGCGCTGATTTGGAATATGCGGATGAAGTGACCCTGCTGCGTGCCATCGAGGGGCGGCAGCAGCTCTGAAAAAAGGAATCATAATTAAAAAAGGTACTTGCGTAAAGAGAGGATTTCTCAACGCAGGCACCTTTTATAATTTGTAAAGCAAATAAACTTTACTTATTTTCAGGATAATGTGATTTTTACCTCATGATGTCCCGGATCGGTTTGAATTTCGCAGAGGTATCCGCCGTAAGAATTTGGCTTAACAGCGTAGGTTCCGTCCGTTTCAACCGTTTTCGGTTCAGCGGGTAAATACAGTACGGTCGGCACATCAAAGGTTTGCTCCTGTTGATAACTGAGTGTAAAGGTATTCGCCTTTCGGTCGTGGCGGTATTGTTCGATCACGCCCGTTACGGCACGGGGATACGGGCGGTTGAGCTGCGCCATGATCGGCTGATGGATCAGGCTGCGGTCAAACTGCCAATAGGTCTGGCTCCAGCGGTGCTCGTCAAAAAAATCGAGCAAATGCTGAATGTGCGGAAACCAATCTGTTCCCTCGCCCATGCCGCCCCATTCGCCGACCAGTACCGGTACATTCAATCGTTCCTGCACCTGAGCGTGGGTGTTGAAAATGGCATCAATGCGGGAATTGTCAGCGTATTTGTAAAGCGGTGTGTCCACCATGAAGTCATAGCCGTGCGGTGAAAAGCAGGCGGCTTCTTTTTTGCCGTTCACTTCAATGGGGCCTGCACAGCAGGGAATTGCCAGATTGGAGTAATAGCAGTTGTCGATAAATAAAATACCGTTTTCGGTCTGCGTGCGGATGGCGGCACTGACCTTGTTGAGAAACGGCGTGTATCGCTCCCGGTCAAACCGCTCTACAATTTCCGTTCCGGCAGAGGTTATTTTTTTCAGAATATCGCCCGTGAGCTGGTCGAATACATCTTTCAGATTCCCCGTGACGGCATCCTTGATGAGGGTGCCTTTTTTGATGCGGCGGTCGGTGAGCAGGGTGGCGACAAGTTTGGCGATGAGCTTTTTGAACAGCACGCCGCCGTCCCTGCCGGGGAACGGCTCGTTAAGCAAATCAAAGCCGAACAGCGCCGGATGATTACCGAACCGTTTCGCCAGATGCGCCCACATGGCGCAGTAATAATCCAGGATCCCCTTGCCCCGATACGGCTTGTTGCTCCAGAAATTGTCAAAGCAACGGTGTGTTGCTTTGCCCCAGAAGTAGCCCTCTGCCCACACAAACTTTTCCTTTTTGTAACGGAAGCCGTCTGTCAGGCACGCCCAGTCAGGTGCACCGTCGCCGCAGCCGTCTCCGAAGCCAGAAAACAGATCCTGGTGCATATCCAGGTAAACATAGATGCCGTACTGTTCACACAGGTTCAGGGTTTTTTCAACAGAATCCAGATAAGCTTCATCGTAGATGCCCGGCTCATGCTCGATCGCATCCCAGGTCAGACCCAGACGCACGATATTCACACCGCTTTCGGCAAGCGCACGAATGAGATCTTCCTCCTGTCCTAAGGTATATTCCCGCCGCTTTTTTTCGGCGTTGTAAATTCCTTTGTCGCAAAGGTTCACACCGTTGAAAATACACTCTCTGCCGTGTTCATCGGTGAAACGGCGCCGGGTTGTTGTAATGCGTTCCATAAGTCACCTCACGCTTTGAAAATCTTGAATTCGGTGATGATGATGCCGACGGTCGGCTCGGCAAGCTCAACGGCGATACAGCCGTTTTCAAACACAGCCGCAGGCAGGAGATAGGTGGCGGAAACAAATTTGTCGGAAAGCATTTCACGGTCAAACGCTTCATCGGGTTCACCGCCGAAAAATCCGCCGTGGTGGATGATGTGACCGTTTGCCTTGACGGTGAAATCCGTTACCGTGTTGTTGGTACGCTTAAAGGTCATGCGCAGCTTGTAATCGGTGTCTGCTTCAAAGCCGCCGACCCGGAAAGCAAAACGGAAGTGGTCAAACGCTTTGAGAATACACATGGGCATCGAGCCGTTGTTTTCGGTTCGGTCGCCCTGGAAGTCCATGTAAAATTCGCCTTCCTGGCGTTCACCGAGTACATGGAAGCCGTGCTCCGCCAGAGAGAAATAGTATTCGCCTTTGTTCAGCCGGTTGCGGTTGAATACTCTTGTGAGAAAACCGCTGCGTTCATCTTCCGGCAGACGGTCGGCGTAATCAAATCGGTTGAGCAGCCATGCCCGGTCGGTGATCGGGCGGTCAATGGTGTCGAGTGTTGCGCCTCGTTCCCAGCCGGAGGCACCGTAGTTTTCCATGTCCAGCTGGATTCCGATTTGTTCAAACAGCCGGTCAGCCAGTTGACCGACAGAAGCACGGATGTGGTAATATTCCTGCGGAAAATCGGTTTTCAGAATTTCTTTTGCCTGCTTAAAATCACCCTGTGCTGCCGCTGATTTTGCTTCGTCAATCAGGCTCAGCTCGAATATTCGTCTGCGGCGCACGATCGCATCACAGCGGGCACGGAACAGCAGCAGCACGAACCGCCAGTTGTTCATCAGCTCGGGTGCGTGTTCGGCTTCTTCCTCAAAAATTTTCAGTGTGCTTTCAATGTGCGGATTTTCCGCCGGGTCTCCCTCCCAGTTGCGCTCCAGCCCGAAAATGCCGTCGGCAATGTGCTGCGCATCGGCCTGCCACAGGAAGAAACGGGCATAGTCGCACAGCGTTTCGTTGAGCGATATATCGGGGAAAAAGTCCATGTTGCTCCAAAGCATTTTGTTTACATCATCGTTTACACCCTCGGAATAACTTACGCTTCCCACCAGATACGGCCGGGTCAGGCGGTGAAGTGTACGAAATTCGGTCGGACGGGGATTGACGCTTTCACGGCTGAGCGTGGAAGCGAGTGCATAATGCCAGTCATCCCGTTCAAAATGAACCGGGTATTCGCAGCGCACATTGTGCGTGATGTCGGGGTAAAAACGAATCGGATATTTCATCGGCACCTTCCGACGCATTTCATCCAGCGGAAAAGCGTGGTTCGGTCCCATGATAACGCCGTCGATTTCATCGGGAAGCTTGTTCAACTCCCGCAGAAAATCCTCTGCCCAGGTCGGCTTGGAATGGGGTGCCTGCGCACTCGGCCACATCTGCGCATTCGGCTTTTTCTTTTTCAGCAGCTTGGAAAAAGCGATGCAGCGTTTGACAAAAGCGTCCCCGTCCATTTCACCGGGGTCGCCGCCCGGCGGAAAAATGGCATCAATTCTCGGAATTGCGTCCAGAACGGCACCTCGGCGCTCCAGAGCGAGTGCTTCATTTTCTTCTTCATCGTTTTCGTTGGGGTACCAGCAGGAAACATCCAGATCCACTTCGTCTGCCAGTTCACTTGCCCACACGGCAACATCGAGCGGATCGTATTTCATGACGGGATTGTTCGGGTTAAACGGTTCGGTCGGAATGTGTTCGCAGGTGTTGCAGCCGAACGCCATAATATCCAGATAGAACCGGGCATATTCTTCCTTGCCCCATGCGTCATAGGTGTTCGGGCAGGTGCGGTAACCGCATTGATGCCCCCGAATGGGCTTGTCCGGTTCGTAAAAACCATTCAGGTTTTTGGTCAGCGTAATGCGGCTGCCGTGAAAGGTGCATTTGCGCAAAAACAGCGAATAGGCATAGATCAGCCCGCGGATGCCCTGCGCCGTGAACACAAGGTCACGGTCATTCTGCTCAATGCGGTAGCAGTCCTTGCCGGGCAGGGAGGCATCGGCACAAAAAAGGATACTCGGACTGCCGCCCTCGAACGGGCGCAGTCCCGTGCGCCGCTCAATTTCGCTGCCGAACAGTTCGGCGGCCTTTTCACACCCGGGCTGTGCCTGAACGCTCAAAAAGGAAAAATCATACTTCATGTTTCTTAACCTCGGTTCATAAATGGCTTTATATGCTCATAGTAGCATAGATTCGCAGAAATTTCCAATGAATTTTTTGTGTATTCCCGGTTTGATTTGCCCATAATTCCGTTAAAAGCGGACGGAGGGTAAAAATCGTGCAGTTTAACAAGGTGGAAATCTGCGGCGTCAACACATCGAAACTCAAAACATTGAAAGAAAGTGAAAAGCGGGAGCTGATGGCAAAAGCTCAGCAGGGCGACAAGGTCTCCCGGGATGCACTCGTCAACGGCAATCTGCGGCTGGTGCTCAGCGTTATCCAGCGCTTCACCAACCGGAACGAAAACATGGACGATTTGTTTCAGGTGGGCTGTATCGGGCTGATGAAAGCGATCGACAATTTCGATCTGAATCAAACGGTTCGCTTTTCCACCTACGCCGTGCCGATGATCATCGGCGAGGTGCGGCGTTATCTGCGGGATAATAACCCGGTACGGGTCAGCCGTTCCATGCGGGATACGGCGTATCATGCACTGCAGGCGAAGGAAGAGCTGATCCACGATAACGGACGGGAGCCGACCATTAAGGAAATTGCCGAAAAAATGAACCGCAGGCAAGAGGAGATCGTAATTGCGCTCGAAGCGATCGTTGACCCGGTTTCTCTGTATGAGCCGGTGTATAATGACGGCGGCGATACCATTTATATCAAGGATCAGATCGGCGAAAGCGAAACGGACGAGGGCTGGATCGATGAGATTCTGCTCCGTCAGTCGATTGAGAACCTGTCCGGTCGGGAAAAGCATATTCTGAGCCTGCGGTTCATGCGGGGTCTGACGCAGATCGAGGTTGCGCAGGAGGTCGGCATTTCGCAGGCTCAGGTGTCACGGCTGGAAAAGGGTGCGCTGAAAAAAATCAGGAATTACGAATGATATATTGCTTGGCGGCGAAGCCCTGCTTTCCGGCGTAGTTGACCTTGAACCAGTCCCCGTCTTCTCCCAAAATCAGCAGCCGGTCACCGTTATAGGCACGGTTGATGATCGGTGCACTTTGCGACGGTGCGGAGCGGATGTTCAATGCGCCGCTGTTCAGTCGCACGGTGCCGGTTTCGCCCTGTGCCGGGCGGACGAACGGCACACCGAAGTACTCCGCTATGGATTTTGCCAGAGCTTCGGCAATCGTGTCGATGTTGTCCACGATCCAGTCGGCATCCTCCCGGTTGTCGTGGTAGGCGACTTCCACCAGCACGGCGGGCATTTTGGTTTGGCGTACTTCCCCCAGGGCAGTCGTGGCACGGATGTCCACCAGCTCGGGTCTGGGGTAGATGGCTTCAAAATTATCGGCAATGATTTGTGCAAAGCGTTTTCCGTTGGTGCTTGTCGGGTAATAGAACACATCCGTTCCCATGAGCTGACCGTATATCCGGTCGGGTGAAGCGTTGGAATGAATGGCAAGATACAGGTCGTAGTTTCCTGCGTTTCCCTGCCGGATAGAGCTTGCCGCCGTCATTTGCGGCGTGTTGCGCCCGAAAGTGATTCCGCTCGCTTCCAGATAAGGCTCCATGGCATCGGCAACCCGGTTCATGTAATATTCCTCCGTGCCGCCGATTACATACAGATTCTTTTCCTGCGTGGATGGGCTGAGATAGACGCTCGGCATATGATAACCTCCGCTGATCAGATTGTTTGTGTTCCATTTATATGCGGGGGTATATCTGAATTTGCGAACATCCGCAAAAATCCGACACAAAAATATTTGTTTGTGAACAGACGAGCTTTTCTGCCGTATCTATGTTGAAATTCCGCTTGCAGGAGGCGGTGGTCAAAACCGGTCAGGCGTTCCGATGCTTCGGGCAATGACTGAATAATGTATTTTCACAATAATAAAAGGATTTTAAGAATCTGCCCGTAATCGGCAGCGTCTTAAAATCCTTTTTTGCTCAGTCGGCGTATTCAAGGATATTATCGCAAATGCTCAACAGCAGCTTTTTCTGATTCGGTGACATCTTTTGAAATTTTTCAAACAGTTCTCCCGAAAGGTAAGTGCTTTGATGGACGGTTGAATCTGATAAAAGGTACGGAAGCTCAGCCTCGATCACGATTGCGATTCTTGCCAGAGTATCCAGATTGATTTTGGTGATACCTCTTTCAAGCTGGCTGATATATCCGACTGTAACATCAAGTTTTTCCGCAAGCTGTTCCTGTGTAATGTTTTTGGCTTTTCGGCAGGTTTGGATACGCTTGCCGATGAGCTTATAGTCAATATTCATTCGAATCACCCATATTATTATGACAGCAATAGCTGAAACATAAAGATAGCTATCATTAAATAATTAGCTATAACTATTTTCATTCAGTTGTAGCTGTGCTATTCTTTGGACAAGCACATGGAAAAGAACGGTAACAAATCACAGCATATCCCTCTCTTTTCTTAGGAGTACTTTGTTTTTGTGGTGAAACCATTGTACCATAAGGCTTGGGAGGTTCTCAACTTTCATTTAAGTTTACAATACGTTTTTTTATTCGGGGAGGTTCTTTTTTATTATATTTGTTGAAATTCCGTTTTTGTAATGGTATCATAGCTGTAATTAGGCATTTTTATTTTTCGGAAAGGCGGAAAACAAACCATGGTTTTTGTCCGTGACACGGGGCTGGAGCAGGAGGAGCTTGCTTCGGCACTCCGGCAGTCTTTGGAAAGAAAAAATTTGAAAAAAGTGCTCATTTTGCCGCCGGATTATACCCGGATGTATTCCGGGGCAGGCATCATCACCGCACAGTATTACACGATGCTTACCGCAATGGGCTGTGAGGTGGATGTCATGCCGGCGCTCGGCACACATGAGCCGATGACCCGGGCGGAATGTGAAGCGTTTTTTCTGGGCGTTGTGCCGTTTGAAAAGCTCATTGTCCATAACTGGCGTACCGATGTGGTGAAGCTCGGCGAGGTTCCGGCGGAATTTGTCAGCGAAGTGTCGGAAGGCTTGGTGAATGATCCTATTGATGTGGAAGTCAACAAGCATATCATGGATCCTTCCTACGATTTGATCCTTTCGGTTGGGCAGGTCGTGCCGCATGAGGTCGTCGGCATGGCAAACTATTCCAAAAATATCTTTGTCGGCTGCGGCGGCAGCAGTATGATCAATTCTTCCCATATGCTCGGCGCTTTTTACGGGCTGGAGCGCATCATGGGCAGGGATTTTTCGCCGGTGCGCCGTGTGTTCGATTATGCGCAGGAGCATTACCTGAGCGATCTGCCGTTGGTCTATGTCCTCACCGTGACCACGAATGAGGGCGACAAAACCAATATCCACGGGCTGTTTATCGGCAACCGCCGGGAGCTGTTTGAGCAGGCGGTCGCCCTGAGCCAAAAGCTCAATTTGAATTATGTGGACAAGCCGCTGAAAAAAGTGGTCGTTTACCTGGATGAACGGGAGTTTAAGAGCACATGGCTGGGCAATAAAGCCGTGTACCGCACCCGCATGGCGATTGCGGACGGCGGCGATTTGATCGTGCTTGCCCCGGGGGTACGCAAGTTCGGCGAGGACGATGCAAACGACCGTCTGATCCGGAAATACGGTTATGTCGGGCGCAAAAAAGTGCTTGAATTAACCGAAACACAGGCGGACTTGAAAGAAAATCTGTCCGTTGCGGCACATTTGATTCACGGCTCCTCCGATGACCGCTTCCGTATCACCTATTGCACCCGGTATTTGAACGAGGATGAAGTGCGAAAGGCGAATTTTGACTATCTTCCCTTTGAGCAGGCGGTAAAACGCTATGACCCTGCCGTTTTGAAAGACGGCTTCAACACGCTTGCCGACGGCGAAAAAATCTACTATATCTCCAACCCGGCACTGGGCTTGTGGGATGTGAAAAAGTGAGAAGAGAAATATGGAACAATGGATCGATTTACATACCCATTCCAATAAGTCGGACGGTTCGATGACCCCGAGAGAGGTCGTGCGCCATGCGGCGGAATGTGGCTTAACGGCGATCGCACTGTCGGATCACGATACGGTGGACGGTGTGAAAGAAGCAATGGACGAGGGAAAACGGGTCGGCGTAGAGGTCGTTCCGGCGATCGAGTTTTCCGTTCAGTCCGAAACGGAAACCCATATTTTAGGCTACTATCTGGATGTGGAGCATCCTGCTCTGGCGCAGGCGATGCAGGAGGTCGTCAAGGTTCGCCGTTACCGCAACGAAAGAACCTGCGAAGCCCTCAATAAGCTCGGCTTTGATGTTACGATCGAGGAAGCTCTTGCCATTGCGCCGTCGGGCATGATCGGCCGTGCGCATTTTGCACGCATCCTCATGGATAAGGGCTATACCTCTTCCGTCAAAGAGGGCTTTGAAAAGTATATGAGCGTGGGAAAACCGGCATACTGCGAGGTGCAGTCCATGACCGCAAGGGGTGCCATTGAGCTGATCCATCAGTGCGGCGGCGTATCCTATGTGGCGCATCTGCATTTGATCAAGCTGGACGATGAAAAACTGGAGGAACGCCTGAAGGAGTTCATCGGCTACGGCCTGAACGGTGTGGAAGGGTATTACACCGACTATACACCCGATATGCAGCAGCGTTATCAGGCTATGGCGAAACGCCTGCAGCTCGGCATTTCGGGCGGAACCGATTTTCACGCAAAAATGAAACCGCATATCAGCATCGGTAAGGGACTGGGCAACATGGCGATTCCTTACAGCGTGCTGGAGGGAATAAAAGCTTTACGCAGAAAGGTGTTTGAAGAAAAATGAAAAAATCCGACATCGGCCTTATCGGTCTTGCTGTTATGGGTGAAAACCTTGTGATGAATATGGAAAGCAAGGGCTTTACCG
>JAZUJI010000138.1:0-3191 GCA_045642685.1 Acutalibacteraceae bacterium
ACATGGCTACGATCCGACTTATCCCTGCCGTTTGAAATGCCGGTGACTGTCGCACCGAGCGATGCACCGAAGGATCAGATGGTAACAACGATTATTGAAGACAGCAAAAATTCCGAAATAATGCCGGTGCGCGGTTGGCTTGTCGTGATCGAGGGCGAAAAGATCGGTATGGATTTCAGACTTCATACCGCCAGAAACACCATTGGCCGCAGTAAGAACAACGATGTTTGCTTTGATTTCGATTCGGCTGTTTCCAAAGACAACAACGCAGCTGTTGTGTACGACGATGAGAACAACTTGTTTTTTATTACTTTCGGTGAAGGAAAAAATAATATCCACATAAACGGTCAGCTGCTTCTGGCGCCTCGTCAGTTGATGGATAATGATATTATTAAGATCGGCAAGACGAAATTGGTGTTCCGCTCACTTTGCAACGAAACCTTCAATTACCCTGTAATAGAAAAGGATTAACAGGAGGCTATATGTTCGGCAAAAAGGAGAGAAAACCGGCTTACGAACCCATCGTTGAGGTTTTGACACCGCTGCCCGAGGAAAATCAGCAGCAATCCATGACGGTTACGCTGCGCAGCGGCAGCACCTTAGCCTTGGGGAATACGCAAAACCAGGGCAAACGCCCGTATCAGGAGGATAGCTACGGCTATTCCAATCTGACGGATGCAGCCTTGGTTGCCAATAAAGGCGTATTGGCTGTGGTGGCAGACGGTATGGGAGGCTTGTCTCACGGCAAGGATGTCAGCATGATGACCGTTTCCGGTATGCTTGAATACTTTAACGCACCGGGAACTCTCTGCCAAAACGGTGAGCAATTATTCCGGCGTGTGCGGGAGATCAACGAAGCGGTATGCAATCGTTTTTGCAGTGACGGCAGGATCAATGCCGGTTCCACACTGGTGTGTGCGCTTGTCAACAACAACCGGCTGCACTGGGTCTGTGTCGGAGATAGCAGACTTTATTTGCGCAGGAACGGACAAATCTACCAGGTCAATGAGGATCATGATTACCTGAATCGCCTGCTGGGTGAGGCTGTTTTTGAAAAAGAAGAGCTTACAGCACCGTTTTCCGACCCGCAGAAGGATGTTCTTGTCAGCTGCATCGGCAACCGGGAGCTGCTTGGTGACATCAGCAAGGACGGTATTGCATTATACCCGGGCGATCAGCTGCTTCTTTGCTCTGACGGTGTTTACAACGCCATTCCGCCGGAGGTAATCAATAACCTGATGCAGGATGATGCACAGGCAGCGGCGGAACATATCGAAGCCGCCGTGCTCGCACAGGGCTTCCGGACACAGGACAATTTTACAACCATAATAATAAATTACAACTAATAAGTAAAAAGGCAGAAAGGACTTGGATTTCTATGAAAAAAACATTAAAACATATTTTTTCACTTGCTGCGGCGGTCATGCTTTTGGCTGCTATGATGCTTCCCGCCTTTGCGGCATCCAAAGTTTCCATCGAGGATATGCAGAAAAGTATTGTTTACATTGAACATGAATTTACCCTGACATCAAGAAGCTACAATAATCTTTCTTTTACATTGACCGGTAGCGGAACAGGCTTTGCAATCGGTATTCCCGGAAAGCCGGTGCAGTACATCGGTTCGGCGAATCATGTCACGGACCCGCAGTTTAACAACGGCATATATCAGGTCACGCTGGACAGCAGCGGTCGTGTGATCAGTTATAAACAGGTCAATGCCAAATATCCTCAGCATGGTGAGGATAATAACGGTAATCTGGTTGTTATTGACTATTTTACCGGTACGACCGAATCTCTGTTTGCTTATTATTCCGTTTCCACACAGGATAAGGTTTCTCTGAAGGTAGTGGATCACAGCTATGCAAAGGATGTTTCCGTTTGCAAAATCGGCTCAGAGCCTACGGAAAAAATCGTAGCACGCCCGCTTCGTACCAGAGAAACGGTTGAAACCGGCGAAAACATTGTTGTTGTCGGCTATCCCGGCATAACGAGAAATGTTGATTCGGAACATCGCTTCGATTATTCCGACAGCTCTGTCACCAAAGGCTCCATTCAGAAAACGGCCGAACTGATGTCCAGCGATTTGGATGAAACGGTGTCTGTGTACCTGTATACGGTTGATGCCAGCGTTACACAGGGCAACTCCGGCGGCCCTCTGTTTGATGAACAGGGCAACATCCTGGGCATTTGTTCCTTCTCAAGTCTGAATGTGGAAAAACTCGCACAGGCTAATTATTTCCCTGCCATTGATGAATTGATCAACCTGCTCAACGCTGCCAAGATCCCGTACGCAGTTGCAGGAGAAGGCAACCTTACTCTGATCATTATCATTGTTGCTGTTGTTCTGGTCGTGATCATTGCGGCTTTGATCGTTCTGCTTGCTATGCGCAATAAGAAACAGCAGCAGCCTGCACCGGCGGCATCAAGCTCCTTAAACGAAACCTTTGCTGCCAACTTCAACCCGGTTTCGGTACCGACAGGAACAGTCGGTGAAACCTTGCCCGAAAAGGAGACAAGCAAAAAAATGTATTTACTTGGTATTAAAGGATATTTTGAAGGCAAAAAATTTGCTATTACGGATCGTGTTGTGATCGGCCGTGATTCTTCCAGATGTAATGTGGTGTTCCCGCCTGAGCAGCCCGGTGTCAGCAGTGTTCACTGTGCAATTTCCATCAGCGGCGGCTCGCTTTCCATCAAGGATTGCGGTTCGACTTACGGCACCTACCTTGCAGACGGAAATAAGCTGCCTGCAAATCTGCCTACCGTGCTGCGCAGCGGTGCACAATTCTGGGTCGGCGACAAGCAGAATGTGTTTGAAGTCAGATATTGATTTCTTGTTCGGCTTTTTCGCCTCTTAACAGCAGTATCTGAGTAAGTGCCGGTTTATTCCGCCATTGACCGCATGAAAAACCGCTTCATGGATTTTACCGTGTTGAGCGATACGGTTCATCGGACGGGAGCAGACCGGCACTTCCCCGAAATAGACAGGAGTTATGTTATGAAGTTTCACACATACACATTTACAAATGCGGGCGCAAGACCGAATAATGAAGATGCACTTCGTGCAGAAGACGGTATCTGGGTGCTGGCAGACGGTTTGGGCGGTCATGAATGCGGTGAGGTGGCTTCCGAAAAAACGGTGCAGTTTATCTGCAATGCCTGGAAGCAGCAGGGCGGTCTTGCGGATGACA
>JAZUJI010000139.1:0-6983 GCA_045642685.1 Acutalibacteraceae bacterium
GTTGATATCCCAACGGTTGCAGGCTCATTCGCTTTCATATGATTTTCAGCGTATTATTCTAATACTGCACAATGTTACACAGTTTTACAGAAAAGTGTAACACATAATATATGCAAAATTTTATAAAAGTGCGACAAAAGCGGAACAAATTTTAAGGCTGAAACAGCAATAAAAAAGCGCACCAATTACGGTGCGCAAAAGAAAATTCCCCGTTTTTTATCACCCTTCGATTTCCGCTTTGTAATAGAATTTGAAAATCAAAGTGCCGTCACATTCTACCGTTGCTTTACCAACTCTTATACCTGATAGTTATTTGCAGTGAGTATCTATGTAATTTTTTAGCAGAGAGCACCAGTCAGTCTGAATAATATCCGCCTTTTTATCAATGAGCCATCCCCACGCATTATCCATATCTTCGGATATGGCGCTGTCATCATTATGTCCGGCAGTAAGGACTTCTTTATAATCATAAACTATGGAGTTAACAAAAATCACTCTGCCCTTATGGTGCATAGAATCTATATATTCGTCAGATATGACAGGGGCGCTCTCCTTATCAAAGAGGATCTCGGCACCGACACAGTTTATTCCCTGTTCGACAAGACGGTCTGTTATCTTGTCCTCATCTCTGATAACCGGGAGATACATAAAATCTTTGGCATACTCTTTGATATCATGAATATACTTATCTTTTATGCTTGTTTTAACAACGACCTGCTTCTCAACTCCGCATTTTCTGATCACGGCGCTTATACCTTCAATATCAATCCAGAATTTATCGACATTGATATAACATTTGCCTTTAAGAAAATCAAGAATATCCTCCAATTTTTCTACGCCGAACTGGGTTTCGGTATCGTCAAAATTAAAAAATCTGAGTTTATTTACTCCCTTTGAGCTAAGATCAGGAATCTTTTTATGCGTCTTCATATGGGGAACTTCCATACCGGGGTGAAAGACAAAAAATTCCCCGTCCTGCGCCCTGGAAACATCCAGCTCTATCATCTCTGCGCCCTGATACAGTGCCGCCTTAAAAGCAGGAAGAGTATTACAGGGAATATTTCCTCCGCTTATCCCTCTATGGGCGCAGATAATGGGCTTTTCTCTGGTGTTTTCAAAAATTGTTTTATTAAAATCAATCATATATATTCCCTGCTTCTTTCGATTTTTCTGTGTAACATTTACTTTTTACTATCATAACACTTAGATATATTCAGGTCAATAACTTACTAAAAAGCAACTTGTTTTTGTAAGAGTTCCGGAAACAAATTTTATTATGTCACTAACTTCATCGACATTTAGATTTTTGTCGCTGAATTCATCTGCGCCTAAGATTCTGATTCTTGTGTGCATTTCTTCATCATATTTCCGCATTATCCGTCCATGTTTCGCATTGGCTGATAACGGCAGCGTCTTCGTATTGCTCCGGAGGATATTAATATTTCTTCAGGAGGCACTTGACCGTTTTTCGCATGGTCACATGGGCTTGCCAGTCGATCGTCCTGTTCTTGCGGAGCATTTCCGTAAGCCAAGGCATCAATTTTATAGTAATCCTTGATTATCGCTGCCTTGGTAAGCGTATCTTAGAATGTCAGTTCTTCCTGTGACAAGCCGAGGGAGTCACCGGCCTTGCATACTGCGGTACTCTGTTCCGCCTCTCCTTCGAATCCCTCACCAAATAAAAAAAGGAAAACCCCTGTCGGAGTCTTCCTTTTTTTGGCCCGCCCGGAGGGATTCGAACCCCCGACCTTCAGAATCGGAACCTGCTGCGATATCCAGCTTCGCTACGGGCGGACAACACTAATATTATATACGGGCTGGATGAGAAAATCAAGAGCTTTTCTGTCGAAACGAAGAATTATTTTATTTCTGTCAAATCCATCGGTTGTTTTAACGACTCGGAAATTATGGAAAAAATTAGTTTTACAAAATATCAAATATGTCTTGACAGAATATATCTTGACAGAAATTAAGCAGTATTATATACTATAACAGTATAAGGATGTGAATTTTGTATATTCGGAGATAATGTGTTATGCGGTTAAAAGTCTCTTTTGAAGTGCTGCCAATGGAAGACGGATATGTTGCAGTTGCCTCCGGCTCGGAGTATAACGGCGTTATCCGCTTGAATTCAACGGCAAAGATGCTGTTTGAGTTTATTCAAAACGGCATGGATGAACAGGCAGTCGTGGAAGCTGTTTCCAAAGAATACGATGCTTCCGAAGAGGAGATTCTTGAGGACTACCGTTCTCTTGTTGAATCACTCAGGGGAGAAGGCTTGCTGGAGTAATGCAGACCGTCACGAAACCGCTTGGCAAGTTCACAAAAATGTTGGGCAGCCCCCGCATGGCCGATGTGATTATCGCCTGATTCGTTATCACCTTTCGGTTGAATGTGAGGACGGAGTTCTTCTCCACCATAATGTTACAAACGAAACGGTTCTGCTTACATTTCAGGAGGCAGATTTCCTCAAATCCCTGCCCGGCAGGGTTCCGAATGAGTTTCATTCTTTGATCACATCCCGCTTTTTGGTTCCTGTTGATTTTGACGAAAAAAAGTCGGTGGGTCAGCTTCGCCTGCTCAGCCGCCGTTTTGACCAAGAGAACCATATCAATGCTTTTACGATACTGCCGACGACGGCGTGCAATGCAAAACATTTGCTGTTTGCTGGAGCATGAGATATATGTCAGATAAAACAAGAGTTGTGCTCAATGATCAAGAGGCAGAGAATGTTGCCGGCGGTTATGTTAACTTCACAGATTATTAAACGGTATCTGTTTTTAATTTAGAACGGTAATCTGATTGCATTGTTACTTATATTATAAAGATCGCAGGCATTGCAAAATGTCTGCGTCTTTTCATTGCGGCAGCTTATTTGTCAGAAAACAAAAACTGACCCCGGCGAAATACCGAAGTCAGTTTTTTTGTCTGTTTCAGTTCAATAATTGTACCGGTATGTTTTGTGTGTTACCGAATCAGCGATTCACCAGTCATTTCCTTCGGCTGTTCAAGCCCCATGATTTGCAGCATGGTGGGAGCAATATCGCAAAGCTTGCCGCCATCACGAAGCTCGCACGGGTAGTTGACCACGCAGAACGGAACCGGGTAGGTGGTGTGAGCCGTGAACGGGGAACCGTCCTGCTCCATCATTTTATCGGCATTGCCGTGGTCGGCGGTGATGAGTACGATGCCGCCCTTGGCGGTAACGGCGTCTACGACCTTGCCGACACAGGCATCGACCGCTTCCACAGCGGCGACAGCGGCGTCGAAAACACCGGTGTGACCGACCATGTCGCAGTTTGCGAAGTTGAGCATGATGGCATCGTATTTGTCTGCCTCGACATTTTCAACGACCTTGTCTGCCACAATATATGCGCTCATTTCCGGCTGCATATCGTAGGTTGCGACATTCGGGGAATCGATCAGAATACGGTCTTCCCCCTCGTAAACGGTTTCCTCGCCGCCGTTGAGGAAGAAGGTCACATGAGCATACTTGGTGTATTCGGCGATTCTCAGCTGCTTCAAACCGGCCTTGCTGACGACCTCGCCGACCGGCATGGTGATGCGCTCGGGCTTGTAAGCCACTTCCACATTCGGAATGGTTTCGTCATACTGCGTCATGCAGATATAGCAGAGCTTGAGCTGCTTGTCACGGTTAAATCCGTCAAAAGCATCGTCCACAAAAGCACGGGTGATTTCTCTGGCACGGTCGGGACGAAAGTTGAAGAACACAACGCTGTCACCGTCCTGCACCGGCTGCGCCTTTTCACTGACACAGGGAACGATAAATTCGTCCGTCACACCGTCTGCATAGGATTTTTCCATCATTTCTTTCCAGCAGGCGAATTTCGGAGCATCCAAAGCGGTCATAGCACGGTATGCTTTTTCAACACGGTCAAATTTCTTTTCACGATCCATGACATAGTAGCGGCCCATGACGCTGGCAATGGTGCCGACACCGATTTCTTCACATTTCGCCTTGAGCTGAGCCAGGTAATCAATGCCCGAAGTCGGCGGAACATCACGGCCGTCCATAAAGCAATGAACAAAGACCTTGTCCAGACCGTTTTTCTTTGCCAGCTCCAGCAGAGCGTAAAGATGCGTGTTGTGGCTGTGAACACCGCCGTCGGAGAGAAGCCCCATAAGGTGAAGCGCAGAGCCGTTGGTTTTGCAGTTTTCGACCGCTTTCATAAAAGATTCGTTGGTGAAAAAGTCCCCGTCGGAAATGGATTTGGAAATACGGGTCAGCTCCTGGTAAACCACACGGCCTGCGCCGATGTTGGTGTGACCGACTTCACTGTTGCCCATCTGACCGTCCGGCAGACCGACATCCAGACCGGATGCGCCGATGTAGGTGAGCGGATTGGAAGCGAAGAGCTTATCCAGATTCGGGGTTTTTGCGGCTGTAATGGCGTTGCCGTAATCGCTCGGGTTTTTGCCGAAGCCGTCCATAATGCAAAGAAGAATGGGCTTTTTCATAGGAATGTTAACCTCGCTTTCAAATTACATAGCACGGCTCTGACCAACGAATTGATCAGAGCCTTTGTTTGTGTTTATTATTTGCTTGCCGCTTTAACGATTGCCGCAAAATCGGGTGCTTTCAGGGAAGCACCGCCGATCAGGCCACCGTCCACATGATAGCGGGAAACAAGCTCGTCTGCGTTGCCGGCGTTCATCGAGCCGCCGTACTGAATGACGATCTTGTCTGCGGCGTCTTTGCCGTACAGCTCACCGATGACCTTGCGGATCTGACCGTTGGTCTCGTCTGCCTGATCAGCGGTTGCGGTCAAGCCGGTGCCGATGGCCCAAACCGGCTCGTAAGCGATGATGATGTTTGCAAGCTCTGCTTCGGTGACATTGGCAAGTGCGACCTTGGTCTGCTTGCGAACGACTTCCTCGGTGATGCCGCCCAGACGCTCGTCTTTCAGTTCACCGACGCAAAGGATGACTTTCAAACCGTTATCAAGAGCGGCACGGATACGCTGGTTGACGGTTTCGTCGGTTTCACCGAAGTACTGTCTGCGCTCGCTGTGACCGATGATGACATATTCCACGCCGATGCTCTTGAGCATGGGTGCGGAAACCTCACCGGTGAAAGCGCCTTTTTCTGCCCAGTGGCAGTTTTCGGCACCGATTTTGAGGTTGGAGCCTTTAGCGGCTTCCATGGCGGCGAATAAATCAATGTAGGGAACGCAGGCGATGACTTCACAGTCGGCATCTGCGATCAGGGGCTTGATCTCGTTGATGAGGGCAACGGCCTCATCGGGTGTTTTATTCATTTTCCAGTTGCCGGCAATGACGGCTTTGCGAAGCTTCTTATCCATAGCTTGAACGATCCTTTCTATGTTAAACGGTTTGAACCGCTAAAATTATTTGTCGTTGAGGGCTGCGATACCGGGCAGTTCTTTGCCTTCCATAAATTCCAGAGAAGCACCACCGCCGGTGGAGATGTGGCTCATCTTGTCGGCAAAGCCGAGCTTCTGAACGGCTGCTGCGCTGTCGCCGCCGCCGATGATGGAAATGGAACCGGAATTTGCAACGGCGTTTGCAACGGCAACGGTACCGGCTGCAAAGTTATCCCATTCGGAAACGCCCATCGGGCCGTTCCAGATAACGGTGCCTGCGCCTTCGATCGCCTGAGCAAACAGTTCCTGCGACTTCGGGCCGATATCCAGTCCCATCCAGCCGTCCGGAATATCATCGGAGTTGACGATCATGGCTTCGGTGTCGGGTTTGTATTCCTTACCGACCTTGTTGTCGACCGGAATCAGGAACTTAACGCCTTTTTCTTCTGCCTTTTTCATCATTTCACCGGCAAGCTCGATCTTGTCATCCTCACAAATGGAGGTGCCGATGCTGTGACCGAGGTATTTCATGAAGGTGTATGCCATACCGCCGCCGACGATCAGGGTATCGACCTTGTCGAGCAGGTTGGTGATAACACCGATTTTATCGGAAACCTTGGCACCGCCGAGAATGGCGACAAAGGGACGCTTCGGGTTGGCAAGCGCACCGCCGATGAAGTCGATTTCTTTTTGAATGAGGTAACCGCAGACAGCGGGAATGTAATCGGCTACGCCGGTGGTGGAGGAGTGTGCTCTGTGCGCAGAACCGAATGCATCGTTGACGAACACATCGGCAAGGGAAGCGAATGCCTTGCTCAAATCGGCGTCATTTTTGGTTTCGCCTTTTTCGAAGCGGACATTTTCAAGCAACAGAACTTCGCCCTCTTTAAGAGAAGCGGCGAGGGACTGTGCACTTTCGCCGACGACATCGGCAGCCATCTTGACTTCGATACCGAGCAGCTCGGAAAGACGGGCAGCAACGGGAGCCAGAGAAAATTCGGGCATAACTTCGCCCTTGGGTCTGCCGAGATGAGAGCAAAGGATGACCTTTGCGTTATTCTTCAAAAGGTATTGAATGGTGGGGAGAGAAGCAACGATTCTTTTGTCACTGGTGATGACGCCGTCCTTCAGCGGCACATTGAAATCGCAACGGACAAGCACTTTTTTGCCGGCCACATCAATGTCTTCCACGGTCTTTTTGTTCAATGCATTCATGTTAAAAATCCTTTCTGATGTATATTCGTTCTCATTAAAGGTCGTCAGAAAAAGCCGATTTGAGAACCAGCCGCAAAATCGGCACAGTTTATTTTATCCTATTTACCGGCAAAAAACAATAGTGTTTTTTGGTACTTTGTGGACGCATATTGAAAAATTTTTGTCTATTGTGCCAATCTTTTTGCCGATTCGGCATGAATGTCCGAATTGCCTTGACTTTATTCGACACAACGGCATATAATGTAGGTAAATTTTTGCTATCGTTAATTGACGGAGGTATTGCTATGTCAAGAGTGTTCAATTTCAGTGCAGGGCCGTCCATGCTCCCCGAGTCCGTGCTGAACCGTGCAGCAGCGGAAATGCTGGATTATAAGGGCAGCGGTCAGTCTGTTATGGAAATGTCCCACCGCTCAAAGGTTTTTG
>JAZUJI010000140.1:0-6491 GCA_045642685.1 Acutalibacteraceae bacterium
ACGGTTCCACCCGTATTGCATATTGGACAATATGCCGCTCTCTGTGCCGTAACGCTGCACCTGCGGTGCACCTTATCCTTTCGGCTTCGGTGACGCTCGTCAGTGGTCGGTGCTTCGGTTTACATATCCGCTGTTTCAGCCCATGCAGCGGATTCTCTGTTTGCAAGCCTTTGAAACACGCAGTCTGATTCATCGCTTTATCAATATATAATTTAATATAGCAAAACAAATGAACTCTGTCAAGCGGTTTCAGTCATTTTCTTAACAAATTGCGGACTCTTACCGAAAAAACATTCCGTTTGCGATCGCTTCAGCGGTTGATTTCGCTTAGTTTACGGTACCGGTGTGCCAGATGTTTTCGGCATATTCACGAATCGCACGGTCTGCGGCGAACTTTCCTGCGCCGGAAATATTCATCAGCGACATACGGTTCCATGTCTCACGGTCGTTCCACAGCGCTTCGATTTTCTGCTGTGCCTGACGGTAATCGGCAAAATCCGCCAACACCATATAGGGGTCGTGGTGGATAATGGTCGAACCGATTTCCGGGAACATTTTGCCGTTAATGCCCTTGCAGATGAAATCGACCAGACGGTGGATATCGGCGTTATTATCGTAATAGGTTTTGGGGTTGTAATGGGCGCTGAGTGCGTTGGCTTCGGGTGTTCTCATGCCGAAAATCACAATGTTGTTTTCACCGACAGCTTCGCAGATTTCGATATTGGCACCGTCCATTGTGCCCAATGTGACGGCACCGTTGAGCATCAGCTTCATATTGCCCGTGCCGCTTGCCTCAGTGCCTGCCAGAGAAATCTGTTCGCTGACATCGGCAGCGGGCATGAGTGCTTCTGCCATACTGACATTGTAATCCTCCACAAAAACGACCTTCAGGCGGCCTTTGACATCAGGGTCGTTGTTGATCAAGTCGCCCAGCGCAACAATAAAGTTGATAATCTTTTTCGCCATAAAGTAACCGGAGGCAGCTTTAGCGGCAAAAATATAGGTGTGCGGTGTATAATCGCCGTTCGGATTTTCTTTGATAGCAAGGTATTTCGACAGAATGTGAAAAGCATTTAAGTGCTGACGCTTATATTCATGCAGACGCTTTACCTGAACATCAAATATTGAATCCGGGTCAAGCTTAATGCCCTGCTTTTGCTGAATCATCTTGGCAAAGCGTTCTTTATTGCCGTGCTTAATCTTTTCAAGCTGCTCCAAAACCGCCTTATCGTCAGCGTATTCACGCAAACGAAGCAGTTCATCCGCATTGTAGGTGAAGCCTTTCCCGATAAGCTTGGTCAGATAGGCTGCCAGTGCCGGGTTCGATTGGTTGAGCCAGCGGCGGTGTGCAATGCCGTTGGTCACATTCGTGAACTTTTCGGGGGTCAAACGGTAGTAGTCGTTGAACACACTATCTTTGAGAATTTCGCTGTGCAGGGCGGAAACCCCGTTGACGCTGTGGCAGGCGGCAACGCAAAGGTTTGCCATGCGCACCGTACCGCCGGAAATAACCGCCGTACGCTCGACATAGTCGGCATCGTGCGTAGTTCCCCAAACATAAGCACGGTAACGGTTGTCAATTTCTTTGATGATTTGATAGATACGGGGCAAAAGACGCTTGACGAGGTCTTCACTCCAGCACTCCAACGCCTCTTTCATCACCGTGTGGTTGGTGTAAGCAACGGTGTTGGTGACAATGCGCCATGCATCATCCCAACCGTAACCGCATTCATCCAGGAAAATGCGCATCAGCTCGGGTATAACAAGCGTTGGGTGCGTGTCGTTGATATGGATGGCAACCTTTTCGGCAAAGTTGTCAATGGAGCCGTAGCGACGCAGGTGACGCTGAACAATGTCCTGTGTGGAGGCGGAAACCAGGAAATACTGCTGTTTCAGGCGCAGACTTTTTCCTTCCGGATGATTATCTGCCGGGTAGAGCACCTTGCTGATGACTTCAGCCATGGCGTTTTGCTCTACGGCACGCAGATAGTTGCCGCTGTTGAACTGTTCCATATCAATGCCGGGTGCTTTGGCTGACCAAAGGCGCAGCACGCTGATGCCCTTGCCGTCCTTACCGGAAACATACATATCGTACGGAACGGCACGAATGGGTGTGTAATCCACCAGCTCAACATGATGATAGTGGGTATCCCAACTGTCCTCGACATGACCCTCGAAACGAACCTCGTGCGCACATTCTTCACGCTCAACCAGCCAGACTTCGCCGCCGGGAAGCCAAAAATCGGGCAGCTCGGTCTGCCAGCCGTCCACAAGCTTTTGCTTGAAAATGCCGAATTCATAAAGAATGGAGTAGCCCATGCCGTTGTAGCCCTGCGAGGCAAGGCCGTCCAGGTAACACGCCGCCAGACGCCCTAAACCGCCGTTGCCGAGACCGGCATCCGGTTCACACTCATACAGCTTTTCAAGCTTCATACCAAACGAGGAAAGAGCTTTTTCCATAGTGGAAGTTAAATTCAGATTGAACAGATTGTTTTTCAAGGAGCGACCCATGAGAAATTCCATGCAAAGATAGTAGACGCTTTTCGCATCGCTCTTTGCGGCTTCTTCGGTAAATTCCGCTCTGCCTTTTGCCATGCTGTCACGCACGATCATGGCAACGGCTTTATAGAATTGGTCGTAAGTTGCCTCTTCGGGAGTGACACCGAAAAAGTGCGAAAGCTTCGCTTTGATTTGTTCTTTTGCTTGTGTAACGGAAAGCGAATAATTCATACAAAACCTCCAAAATATCGTTCACAACAAAGTGATAAAATCCATTCTATTAGTCATTTTACACGAAAATTACGAAAATTTCAACACTTGATAAAAAATCTATAAAAAAAGACTGCTTTTTTCAGAAAAACAGGCTTTGACGCAAAAATCGGGCGGCAGTCAACCGGTTGCAGTTGATTGCCGCCCTGCTGTTTTACTCAATCTGCCAGCGTTGCCGCCATGACGGCTTTGATGGTGTGCAGGCGGTTTTCCGCTTCACGGAATACAACGGAGGCTTCACTTTCAAACACTTCGTTGGTCACTTCCATGTTTTCTCTGCCGAATTTTTCACACATCTCCTTGCCGACGGCGGTTTCCTTATCGTGGTAGGCAGGCAGACAGTGCATGAATACGGCGTTGTCGCTTGCCAGACTCATGAGCTTTGAATTTACTTCATAGGGAGCAAGGTCTTTTACACGCTTTTCCCAAACCTCGACCGGCTCTCCCATGGATACCCACACATCCGTGTAGATGACATCCGCACCTTTGACGGCTTCCTGCGGATTCTCGCACAGCGTAATGCTGCCGCCGCTTTCCTTTGCCAATGCTTCACAGGTTTTGACCAATTCGGGTTCGGGGAAGTATTCCTGCGGTGCGCAGGCAGTGAAGTGCAGACCGAGCTTGGCGCAGCCGACCATCAGCGAATTTCCCATATTGAAGCGGGAATCACCCATATAGACGAACCGGATACCTTTCAGGTGACCGAAAACCTCACGGACGGTAAGCATATCGGCAAGAATCTGGGTCGGATGAAATTCATCGGTCAGTCCGTTCCAGACCGGCACATCGGCATATTTGGCAAGAGCTTCCACCTTTGCCTGACCGAAGCCGCGGTATTCAATGCCGTCAAACATACTTGCCAGAACCCGTGCGGTGTCGGCAATGCTTTCTTTTTTGCCGATTTGCGAACCGCTCGGGTCGAGATAGGTACAGCCCATGCCGAGGTCTTTTGCAGCAACTTCAAACGCACAGCGTGTGCGTGTACTCGTTTTTTCAAAAATCAGTGCAACATTTTTGCCGTCGCACATCTTGTGCGGGATCCCGGCTTTTTTCTTTGCTTTAAGCTCGGCGGCAAGGTCGATCAAATACAGGATTTCTTCGCTTGAAAAATCAAGCAGCTTCAAAAAATCTTTACCTTTCAGATTCATCCGGCTTTTCCTCCTTTGCAGCGGCATTTTTCAGCACTTCCAAAGCATTTTTCAGTTGTTCGATCGGAATATTCAGCGCAGGCAGCAAACGCACTTTGTCTTTGGCTTTGATCGGCAGAATACCGTTTGCCATACACTCCCGAATGACTTCGGATGCATCCCGTTTTGTTTTGATGCCGATCATCAGCCCCATGCCGTCTACGGAGATAATGCCTGGCTGACCGCTGAGCGTGTCGAAAATCAAAGCGGATTTTTGCCGGACTTCCTCCAGCAGTGGTTCATCAATGCGCTCCAGAACCGAAACAGCAGCGGCAGCGCAGACCGGGTTGCCGCCGAAGGTGGAGCCGTGACTGCCGGGTGTGAACACATCCATGACCTTTTCGCCGAGCATGGTTGCTCCGAGCGGAAGCCCTCCGGCAAGCCCTTTGGCGGTCGAAATAACATCCGGCTCGATGCCGTAATTCATGTAGGCATACAGTGCGCCACTTCTTCCGTTGCCGCACTGCACCTCATCACACATGAGCACAACATCATATTCTTTGCACAGCTTTGCAACACCCGTGACAAACGACTGTTCCAGCGGTAATACGCCGCCTTCGCCCTGAATCATTTCCATGAGAATACCGGCTGGCTTTTCGCACCTGAACGCTTTCTCGACCGCTTTCAAATCGTTGGCGGGGACGGAAACAAAGCCGGGGGTCAGCGGCGTAAAATCCTTGTGGAACACATCCTGCCCCGTGGCAGCAAGCGTGGTCAGTGTACGGCCGTGAAAGCTGTTATTCAGCGTAATAATGGTGCTGTATTCCGCACCCTTTTTTTCAGCGGCGTATTTTCTCGCCGCTTTAATGGCGCACTCGTTGGCTTCTGCGCCGGAGTTTGAAAAGAAGACCTTTTTCATGCCGGTGCGTTCGCAGAGCATTTGCGCCAGCTTTGCACACGGTTCGGAATAATATAAATTTGAAGTGTGCTGCAGGGTGGATGCCTGCTGTGCAACAGCCTGTGCCCACACATCATCGGCATAGCCGAAGGTGTTCACGGCAATGCCGGCTGCAAGGTCGATGTATTCTTTTCCGTCCTCATCCCACACCAGGGAGCCTTTTCCTTTAACCAAAGCCAAATCAAAACGGCCGTATGTGTGGGCAATGAAGCAGTTGTCGGTTTGTTTGATATTCATTTGTATCACTCTTTCGTAAACATGGTTCCGATGCCTTCGTTGGTCAGCATTTCAATCAGAATGGCGTGTGGGATCCGTCCGTCGATGATGAACACACGGTTCACACCCCATTCGATCGCATCGGTGCAGCATTTGGTTTTCGGGATCATACCGCCGGAAATAATGCCTTCTGCAAGCAGCTGCGGCATTTCGCTGCATTTAATGGAGGAGATCAAGCTGTTCGGGTCGTTGATATCCCGCATCACGCCGGCAATATCCGTCAGGCTGATCAGACTTTCTGCACCGAGCCTTCCGGCGATTTTTGCCGCCGCCGTATCCGCATTGATGTTGTAGGTGTTGCCGCTCTTATCACAGGCAACGGTGGAAACAACGGGGATATACCCCTTTTCGATCACATCTAAAATCGGCTGAACATTCACATTGGTGATTTCACCGACAAAACCGAGCTGTTCGTTCTTGGCGGTCGCTTCGATCATCTGTCCGTCAATACCGGACAGACCGATGGCATTGCCGCCCTTGGTTTCAATCAGATTGACTAAGGATTTATTTACTTTTCCGGCCAATACCATTTGCACAATGTCAATGGTTTCTTCGTCCGTCACACGCAGACCGTTGATAAATTCGCTCTTTTTCCCGATTTTTTTCAGCATCTCGGTGATTTCCGGCCCGCCGCCGTGCACCAGCACGACTTTTACGCCGATGAGTGAGAGAAGAACGATATCACGAATGACGGAATCTTTCAACTCCTCATTGATCATGGCATTTCCGCCGTATTTGATGACAACGATTTTACCGGTGTATTCCTGAATGTAGGGCAGAGCGTGAACTAATATTTCGGCACGCTGCGCATTTGAAATATCCATATTTTTCCCCTTTTCTCAAGTGCGGTAATCGCCGTTGATTTTCACATAGTCATAGGTCAGATCACAGCCCCATGCGGTAGAAACAGCTTCACCGTCGTTGAGGTGAACCAAAATTTCAATTTCGTTTTCCGTCAAAACCTTTTTGGCAAGCTCTTCCGAAAAAGCAATGCCTTCGCCGTTTTGGCAGACATCCACCTGACCGGCAGAGGAAGCGAACGAAACATCGATTTTCTTCACATCCACATCCGCTTTGCTGTAACCGATCGCACAAAGCACACGCCCCCAGTTCGCATCTGCGCCAAACATGGCGGCCTTGGTCAAAGAGGAGCAAATGACACTTTTGGCAACCGTTTTGGCGGTGGCAAGATCTTTTGCACCGAATACTTTACATTCCAACAGCTTGGTTGCGCCTTCGCCGTCACCGGCGATCATCCGGCACAAATAGACCGTGACCGTGTTGAGTGCCTTCATAAATTCGGCAAAATTCTCATTGGGCTCGGTGATCTCCTCGTTGCCCGCAAGTCCGTTGGCAAGGAT
>JAZUJI010000141.1:0-22403 GCA_045642685.1 Acutalibacteraceae bacterium
CATCATTGTTTGTGTTACAGTATTCATTGACGGATAGCCTCCTTGTTGCTTTTTGGTGTTAGCAGCTTAACTGTAACACAGGTTCGGCTATTCGTCACTTCTTTTTTGCTTTTTGTAACACATCTATTGTAAACCTACACAATCTTCAAATATATGTCAAGGTGAATAAGGTTGACGAAAAAACGGGTTTATGGTAGACTTATAGCATATGCGTTGTTACATACGGTGAACCGTATGAAGAAGGAAAGGAACGAGTAAATGTCCAGAGAAATCGTTTTGCGTTCAGTCCCCACGGTTGCCCTGCGCGGAATGACGGTGTTCCCGAATATGCAGCTTCACTTTGAAGTGAGCCGCAAGCAGTCGGTTGCCGCTCTTCGCAGTGCGATGGAGGGCGATCGGGAAATCTTTTTGGTGATGCAGCGTGATATCCGAACCGAAGAGCCGAAAACCGTCGGTGAATTTTTCCCTATGGGTGTAATTTGCCGGATCAAACAGATCCTCAACGCCCCGAAAAATGAAAATATGCGGGTTGCGGTCGAGGGCATTACCCGTGCCCGTGTGGTCGAAATTCAGCGAACCTCGCCGTATCTGGTGACTCTGGTGTCCGAAAAGCATACCTATGCGGTTCGGCCGGCAGATGATGAATACGCACAGGCACTGGTTCGTGTGTGCACCGAGTGCTTCCAGAACTATGCGCAGTTTATCCCGAATGTTCCGACTGACCTGATCCTTGAGGTTTTGTCAGAGGAGGATCCGGGCAGACTGGCGGACTTTATTGCGGCAAATGCCTCGATCGATTCGCTGAAAAAGCAGGATATCTTAAACGAGCTGCATCCGCTGCGCCGTGCCGAAAAGCTTTGTGCCGTGCTGCGCAGCGAAGCAGAGCTGCTCGAAATTGAAGAAGCGATTCAAAACCGTGTACAGGAGCAGGTCGATCAGAACCAGAAGGAATACTATCTGCGTGAACAGATGAAGGCTATTTCCATTGAGCTGGACGGTGATGAAGCCGATGAATCGGACGAATTCCGTGAGAAGATCCTTGCTTTGGATTTAGATGAGGAGCGTAAAGCCAAGCTGCTGCAGGAGTGCTCCCGTTTTGCAAAAACCTCCAAATCATCGCCGGAGGCAATGGTGATCCGCACCTATCTGGAAACCTGTCTGGCTTTGCCGTGGAATATTTACACGCAGGATAATCTTGATTTAGAGCGTGCCAAACGGATCCTTGACGAAGATCATTACGGCATGAAAAAAGTGAAGGAGCGCATGGTGGAAATGCTTGCCGTGCGCAAGCTTTCACCGGATATTACCGGGCAGATCATCTGCCTGGTCGGGCCTCCCGGTGTCGGCAAAACCTCGATTGCCCGTTCCGTTGCCAAAGCAATGGGTCGCCGTTATGCCCGTATTTCACTGGGCGGTATACGGGACGAAGCGGAAATACGGGGGCATCGCAAGACCTATATCGGCGCCATGCCAGGCCGCATTATGGCGGCTCTCACGCAGGCGGGAAGCAGTAATCCGCTGATCCTGCTGGATGAAGTGGATAAGCTCGGGATGGATTACAAGGGCGATCCGTCCTCCGCTTTGCTCGAGGTGCTCGACGGCGAACAGAACGACACCTTCCGTGACCACTATATCGAAATGCCGTTTGATTTAAGCCGTGTTCTGTTCATCACCACGGCAAATAACCGGGATGAGATCCCTCAGCCGCTGCTGGACCGTATGGAGGTCATTGAGCTGAGCAGTTACACGAGGGAAGAGAAATTCCACATTGCAAAAGAGCATTTGCTCCGCAAGCAGGCGTATCGCCACGGCTTGAATCTGCGTACACTGCGTGTAACGGACGATGCCGTTCGTGCCATTATTGACGGTTATACAAAAGAAGCCGGTGTGCGTAAGCTGGAACGGGAGCTTGCCTCGGTTTGCCGTAAAGCGGCGGTCGCCGTTGCTGACGGAGCGAGGAGTTTTTCCGTGAACGAAAGGAATCTGGAGGACTTGCTCGGCGCACCGAAATTTAAGCGGGAGAACAACAAGCGTGCAGACGAAATCGGTGTGGCACGCGGCCTTGCCTGGACTTCGGTCGGCGGTGAAATGCTTGATGTGGAAGCGTGCGTAATGGAGGGAAGCGGAAAGCTGGAGCTGACCGGTTCTCTGGGGGATGTGATGAAAGAGTCGGCACGGGCTGTAGTCAGCCTGATTCGATCCCGTGCTCTTTCGCTCGGGATCGACCCGGACTTTTACAAGAATAAAGATATTCATCTGCATTTTCCCGAGGGTGCCGTCCCCAAGGACGGTCCGAGTGCCGGTGTAACGATCACAACGGCTCTGGTGTCGGCGCTGACGGAGATTCCCGTGCGCTCCGATGTTGCGATGACCGGCGAAATTTCCCTGCGTGGTCGGGTGATGCCTATAGGCGGTCTGCGTGAAAAGACCATGGCGGCATACAGCAGCGGTATTTCCGTTGTACTGATTCCGCAGGAGAATGTGCCGGATTTGGATGAAGTGGAAGATGTTGTCAAAGAAAACATCCGTTTTCTGCCGATGCAGAATATCGACCAGGTTTTAGAGGCGGCTTTGACCCGAATGCCCAAGCCGCTCAAGTCAAAACCGGCTGTAGCGCATACGGAGAAAAATGTGTCCGTCGAAGCGTACGCCCAATAAGCGAAAAGTGAAAAAGGAAAGATTATGAATTACAACAAAGCACAGTTTGAAGCGGCGTTCGGTATGCTGCGCCAGCTTCCTGCGTCTACGAAAAAAGAGATCGCATTTGCCGGCCGCTCTAATGTCGGCAAATCCTCTCTGCTCAATAAGCTGTTCAACCGCAAATCCCTGGCTCGTGTCAGCTCGGTGCCGGGCAAGACGATTACCGTCAATTTCTATGCGGTCGAACCGGTGCGTTTGGTGGATTTACCGGGTTACGGTTACGCCAAAGCTTCACCCGGCGAAAAACGCCGCTGGGCGGAATTGATGGAAGGCTATTTCAAAACCGGCCGGGATATTCGGCTGGTGGTGCAGTTGATCGATATGCGCCATAAGCCGAGTGAGGACGATATGACCATGCTTTCATTCCTGCGTGAAATGGGTTATCCGTTCGTGATCGCTCTGACAAAATGCGATAAACTGAATAAAACGCAGACGCAGGAGCGGCTGGAAAGCCTGAAAACGGAATTGGCAGGCTATGAGGATGTTGTAAAGATTCCCTGCTCGGCGGTGAACGGCATGGGCATCGAACAATTAAAAGCCGTGATAAACGAAGCGTGCGAAAATTGAGGAGGATGCGGCTCGGCCGCAGAAGAAAAAGGGTATGTTTGTTTCTGATTGTATTTCCGTAAATGAAAAGGGTCATCTGACCATCGGCGGTATGGATACCGTTGGGTTGGCGCAGCAGTTCGGCACGCCTTGTTATGTCATGGATGAGCAGCGTATTCGCAAAAACTGCCGTGCCTATGTCGATTCCATTCGGGAGAATTATGACGGCAACGGTTTGGTCACTTATGCTTCCAAGGCGTTTTGCTGTAAGGAGATATGCCGCATCGTGACCGAAGAAGGGTTGGGGCTTGATGTGGTTTCCGGCGGTGAGATCTACACGGCTTTGTCCGCCGGTGTCGAAGCAGAGAAGCTGCACTTCCACGGCAACAACAAAACGCCGGAAGAATTGGAATACGCCGTTTCAAGCGGTGTCGGCCGCATTATCGTTGACAATCTTGTCGAGCTGGCATCCATCAGCCGCATTGCAAAAAAGCACGGCAGAACGGTGAATATCCTGCTGCGCGTCAAGCCCGGTATTGATGCACACACGCATGACTTTATCCGCACGGGTCAGATCGACAGTAAGTTCGGTCTGGCACTGGAAACCGGGGAAGCCATGCAGGCGATCGAGGCGGCATTGAAAGCCGAAAATGTTTGCCTGAAGGGCTTGCATTGCCATATCGGTTCTCAGATTTTCGATGTGGCTCCGTTTGAGCTGGCGGCTGAGGTGATGATCGATCTTATCGCCGATGTGAAAGAAAAAACGGGCTTTGAAATCGAAGAGCTGGATTTAGGCGGCGGTTTCGGCATAAAGTATAAAGAGAGCGACAATCCGCTTGCTTACGAAGAGTATATGGCACGGGTCGCTGCTGTTCTGAAAAAGAAATGTGCCGGGCGGCAGGTGAAAACGCCGTTTGTGCTCATTGAACCGGGCCGCTCCATCATCGGCAGTGCCGGATTGACGCTTTACACGGTCGGTGCGGTCAAAACCATTCCCGGTGTGCGCACCTATGTTTCCGTTGACGGCGGCATGGGTGACAATCCCCGCTATATTCTCTATCAGGCTGAATATGAAATTCTCTGCGCATCCAAAGCGGATGAGCCGAAAACGCAGACGGTGACGCTTGCAGGCCGCTGCTGTGAAAGTGGCGATTTGATTCAGGAAAATGCGCCGATTCAGCCGGTCGAGGCAGGGGATATCGTTGCCGTTTTGTCAACGGGTGCCTACAATTACTCCATGGCATCCAACTATAACCGCATCCCCAGACCGCCGGTCGTGATGGTGAATGACGGTCAGGCAAGGGTGATCGTGCGCCGTGAATCGTATAAGGATATCATCAAAAACGATATCTGACAGATGAATCTGCGACTTTTCTTGACAAACAGATATAAACGGTCTATAATAACTATACAAATGTGTTCATTTTGAATATTCTATTTTGATTGAGGATGAGCTTTTTGGAAGGAAACGAGATTGTAATAAAAAATGTCGGCTATCGCAAATTGTGTTCGACCAGCTTTATGGCGTCGATCATCATTACGGCAGTTTATATCGTAGTCGGTGTTGTGAATCTTGCACTGTCAATGTGCGATAATTACCCCCGTTTTGTTACCCGTGCGCTTTTGGCTGTTGCGTTTACGGTTGTGGTTTGTCTGTTTGCACGCCGCAGCTTTTTCTATATGGAGGTCGGCGGCGACTTTGCTTTGGCGAGGCGTTCCGGTGCCGAGATGATTATTCTTCTGCTCGTCAGTGCTCTCGTTGAGGCATACTATGTTTCGGTGAATCTGGTTTTGTTCGGCCGTGGGCGGCTGCTCTACATGGTGGTGATCGCCGTGATAGGTGCAATAACGGTGCTGCCGATCATTTTGCTGGAATATCTCAATTTTGAGATCTATCTGATGCGTTTGGCAGGTATCATCTCTTTTGTCGCTTCGCTGCTTTCTTTCTGTATCGGCATTTTTGTTATCGGTTTGGTGACCATTCGCGACAAAGGCATTTCCAATGCTTATGAGCTGTTTGCAGTTTGTTTTGACAGCCTTGCACCGATTTATTTGATTCAGGTTTTCCCCTGTATTATGCTGATGGATATTTCACGGCTCTTTTTTGTGAAAGAAATGAAGCTGAATGCAAAATTTGCCGTGACGGATGGCGACGAAGAACCCGAACAGGGCAAAGACGAATAATACGGTAATAAATAATAAAAGACGAGATGATTGATCGCTCAGTCATCTCGTCTTTTTTGTACATTTTATGCTGCTTTCGGCTTCAGGAATTCTTTTTGCTCAGGCAGGTCAGAATGTCTCCGACGGTTTTGAAGGAGGCAAGCTCCGCATTGGAAATGGTGATATTATATTTTTGCTCCAACGCCTGTGCAACGCTGACACAGTCCAGCGAGTTCAGCCCGATATCGGTGCGCAAAACGCTTTCCTCCGTGATTTCTTCCGGGTCGATCTCCACAAATTCGCAAAGAATATTTCTGATTGAGTCTAACATAGTCCTTCCTCCTACAGGCGTTCCAGAATTTCACGAACGGTCAGGTTCGGGTTCTCAACGCCGAGCTTTAATGCTTTTTCCGTTCCCTGATGAAAACGGTCGATATCCTCAACGGAAACAAATTTTGTACGGTGCTGATAAGTGACCTTTAATGTGCCGTTTTTAACATCCTTCATGGCAAAGGTATAAAGCACCATGACATAGCGCCCGATGCCGTAGCCGACAAATTCATAATTCCAGTGATTCATGGTGTCGGCTTCCAGCGGGAACCATGAAAACATCATGGTCGATGCGCCGGCGGCTGCAGGGTAGTTGAACAGCCTGCGCTGCAAATCACGATATTCCAAATAGGGGTAATCCATGTGGCGGAATGTCCAGACCTGTATTTCTTTAAGCTGCTCAATAGCCTGTGAAAAAGTTGTGTCCTGCGTCAGAACCAGCCGCCACGGCAGGGGAGCGGCATAGGTCCCGCCGGAACGCTTTTCCGATAAAGTGCGCCGCCTGGGGCACAGCGTGATGAAATAGGTGTCGGTGCAGTCGTTGTTGATTTTCGACAAATACAGCCGCATGGCAAGCTGGATCAGACATTCGCCGCTGACCCCGTTTTCATCCATGAACCGAATGGCTTTTTGACTTTCTTCATAGGGAATGACTTTTCGGGTGAAAGCCGCTTTGTCGTGGATCGGGTCAAACAAAGACGGAGCCATGATGTTCGGATCCTTTTTCTTTTTGCGCTCCGCTTCCAGAAATTTCGGCCCCTCAACACCGAGGTACAGCGGTTCCCCGTGTTCGGTGATGTATTCGGTATAGGCTTTTTCTTCCGCAAGCAGATTCTCACGGTTTGCCATATATGCCAATTCTTTTTTGATGTGGTCTTCGTATTTGCCCAAGGGTTTGGGCATGGGCGTGCCCTGTGTCAAATGATCATAAATGGCGAGAATATCGTTAAAAAACACGAAACAGGCGGCATTGTCCATGACCAGATGGTGAACGCACAGATAAATGCCGTACCGTCCGTCACAGGTGCGGAAAAACTTGATGCGATAGGTTTCGTCCCTGAAAATACGGATCGGCGTTTGAGCATCCGCCGTTAGGGTTTTCATCTGTTCTTCTTCGGTGCTGAATTGCAAAACAGGGATGGAATCCAGCGAAAATGATTCGATAAAATACTGCTTGACTTTGCCTTTTTCCTTGAAAAAACGCAGCCGCATACAGTCATTGCGTTCAATTTCGATGTTGACAGCCTCTTTCATCCGTTCAAAGTCGATTTCTTTTTCCAAGAGGATGGATTCGGGAATCTGCGTGACCTGCTTGTGAAAAAAGCTGTATTTGAGCATAAACTGAATCATTTCCTGCGGCGGAATCAAATCATAGACGGCGCCGGTGACTTCTTTTTTCATCCTGTTACCTCGTTTTACCTGCGTGACGGTGCTTAAATAACGGTTTCTTTCCGCTTGATTTTTCCGCTTTCGGTTCGTTCAAGCGGTTCCTTACGAATGATCACTTCGGAAATATAGTGGGAAGCTTTTGCTTTCAGGTTAATGCTGTCGATCAGGGCGTTGATTTCGGCGGCAATGTCGGAAATGCCCTGCTTGGCTGCTAAGTCGTAGTCGGGGTAAACCTGAGCGGTAATGCGGTCGTTTTCGGCATAGACCAGAATTTCTTTTATGATCGGGTAATCAGCAAAGCGTTTTTCGATCGCTTCGGGCGATACATTTTCACCGCTGGAAAGAATGATCAGGTTTTTAACACGGCCGGTGATGAACAGTTGGCGGTCTTCGGTGATATAACCGATATCGCCGGTTTTCAGCCAGCCGTCATCGGTGAACATTTCGGCGGTTTCTTTCGGCATTTTATAGTAGCCCATCATGACGGTGGGCGTTTTGATCTGAATTTCACCGTCGGAAACACGGGCGTCGCAGATTTCGAGGATACGGCCGACGGAGGCAGGGTCAATGGCTTCATCCGGCACGGAAATGCGGCAGCCGGCTTCCGTCATGCCGTAGCCCTGGCGCAGAAAGATTCCGTATTCGGCATATTCTTCGCAAAGCTCCGGGTTGAGATAGGCTCCGCCGGAGATCAGGTGGCGGATGTTTGAGCCGAACACGGCTTTGGCGGCTTCATCGTTTGTCATGACGGGGTTGCGCATCTGCAGCATTTTCATGCGGCGCAAAAGGCTCTCGGCGATCATGGGCACAATGCGTATGACACGGGGCTCAAAAATAAGCATATTGCTCATAAGGTCACGCATATTGCCGCTGAGGCACACCTGCAGGCCGTCCTTCAGGTTTTTGATAAAATCGCCCGTGAAGCAGAAGGTGTGATACATCGGTAAAACGGAAAGGCACACATCACCGCTGCGGAACACATCCGTGCACCGGTCGTGATACATGACATTGCCCACAAGGGAATTGGTGGAAAGCATAACGCCTTTGCGTTCACCGGTCGTACCGGAGGTGAAGATGATAGCGGCGCACTCTTCCTTGTCCACTTCGTAGTCGGAAAGGGAAGCATATTCGGAATCGGAAGAATAAACCGTCAGAAGCCGCTCGACATCAGCAAAACTTCCGATGTTGATGAATTCTTTGACACGGGGGCATAGCTGCCTGAGCTCGTCTGCCTTTTCGGCAAAGGATGCATCGTGAATCAGCATATCAATATCTGCCCGGTCAAACAGCATGGCAGCTTCTGTGACGGAAATGGCAGGTGAAAACGGCACGGCGATACAGCCGCTTATTAAAATGCCCGTTAAGCTGATGATGTATTCATAGCCTGTTTCACCGATGAGCGCAATGTGAAGCTTTTCGGTTGAGATGTGCCGGATCATACGGCAAAAGGCAAGGCTGTCATCTCTTACCCGGCGGAAGGTGCGTTCTTCGACCTTGCCGCTGCGTATGAATTTGAGAAAAACAGCATCACCGGATTTTTCGGCTTTTTCTTCAATCAAATCCCGAACAGAAGGGAAAGACAGGTCGTTCATTTCAAACTCTTTTCTTTGTCTGTAATAATCCAACATCCATGACAGTATATCACAATATACTTCTATATGCAAGCTATTTCAGCAAACAGTTATATGATAATCCGAACCGATCGTTTCGCTCGTTATACAGAAATTTTGCCCTGTTTTTGCCGATAAGGAGAGTAAATTGAGCTTTTTTTGCTTTTTCTCGTCAAAACCGCCAAAAACTTTCTCGGAATATGTGCTTTTACATGAAATATTCTCTTTACAATGAGCCGAAAAAGTGATAATATATTCAAGGTGAATTTTCAGCATTCGCTATCAGTTATAGGAGGAATATTAACATGGCAAGAAAAAAGAAAACCATGGACGGAAACAATGCGGCTGCATATGTTTCCTACGCTTTCACGGAAGTTGCCGGCATTTATCCCATCACTCCCTCAAGCCCCATGGCAGATTATGTTGACCAGTGGTCGGCACAGGGTCAGAAGAACATTTTCGGTACGACCGTTAAGGTCGCAGAGATGCAGTCCGAAGCAGGTGCTTCCGGTACCGTTCACGGCTCTCTCGCAGCCGGTGCGCTTACCACCACCTACACCGCTTCCCAAGGTCTTCTTCTGGTGATCCCCAATATGTACAAAATTGCCGGTGAATTGCTTCCCGCAGTTTTCCATGTATCCGCTCGCTGCGTGGCATCTCATGCGCTTAACATTTTCGGTGATCATTCCGATGTTTACGCCTGCCGTCAGACCGGTTTTGCAATGCTCGCCGAAACCAACCCGCAGGAGGTCATGGATATCGGTGCGGTTGCTCACCTTGCCGCCATTGAGGGCAGAGTTCCGTTCCTCAATTTCTTTGACGGCTTCCGTACTTCCCATGAGATCCAGAAGATCGAAACCTGGGATTACGAAGATTTGAAAGAAATGTGCGACATGGATGCTGTTAAGGCATTCCGTGAGCGTGCGCTCAACCCCGAACATCCCGTTATGCGCGGCTCTCACGAGAACGACGATATTTTCTTCCAGCACCGTGAAGCCTGCAACTCCTACTACAATGCGGTTCCCGCCATTGTTGAGAAGTACATGGGCAAGGTCAACGAAAAGCTCGGTACCAACTATCAGCTCTTCAACTACTATGGTGCTCCCGATGCCGAAAATGTCATCGTCGCTATGGGCTCCGTCAACGATGTTGCCGAGGAAGTTATCGATTACCTCACCGCCAAGGGCGAAAAGGTCGGTCTTCTCAAGGTTCGCCTTTACAGACCGTTCGCAACCGACAAGTTTGTCGCTGCTATTCCCGCAACCTGCAAAAAGCTTGCTGTTCTTGACAGAACCAAAGAGCCCGGCTCCATCGGTGAACCGCTGTTCCTCGATGTTATCGCCGCTCTTAACGCAGAAGGCAGAAACGGTATCAAGGTTCTCGGCGGCCGTTACGGTCTCGGTTCCAAGGATACGCCGCCTTCAAGCATCTTCGCCGTATTCGATGAAATGGCCAAGGCAGATTCCAAGGCTCACTTCACCATCGGTATCAACGACGATGTTACCCACCTCTCCCTCGAAGAGAAGCCCGCTCCCAACACCGCAGCCGAAGGCACGATCGAGTGCAAATTCTGGGGCTTGGGCGGTGACGGCACCGTCGGCGCAAACAAAGACTCCATCAAAATCATCGGTGACCACACCGATAAGTTTGCTCAGGCATATTTCCAGTACGACTCCAAGAAGACCGGCGGTATCACCGTTTCTCACCTTCGTTTCGGCGATAAGCCCATCAAGAGCCCGTACTATGTAAACAAGGCAGACTTTGTTGCCTGCCACAACCCGTCCTACATCGAAAAAGGCTACAAGATGGTCAACGATGTTAAGCCGGGCGGCGTGTTCCTCATCAACTGCCAGTGGGATGCCGCTGAGCTTGCTGAGAAGATGAACGCCGAAACCAAGCAGTATATTGCAAAGAACAACATTCAGCTCTATACCGTTAACGCGATCGACCTTGCCGCCAAGATCGGTCTGGGCAAGCGCACCAACACCGTTCTTCAGTCTGCTTTCTTCTCTCTGTCCAAGGTTCTCCCCGTTGAGGAAGCCATCGGTTACATGAAAGAAAAGGCACAGAAGTTCATGAAGAAGGGCAAAGAGATTGTCGAAATGAACGAAAAGGCAATCGACGCCGGTGCTACCGCTTATGTAAAGATCGATGTTCCCGCCGATTGGGCAAACGCAGTTGATGAGGCTTGCGATGCCAAGACCGAAGGTCCGGCAAAGCTGGTCAAGATGGTTGACAGCATCATGAAGCCGGTCGGTCATATGGACGGTTACAGCCTGAAGGTTTCCGACTTTATCGACCATGTTGACGGTACCTTCCAGCAGGGTGCTTCCGCTTACGAAAAGCGCGGCGTTGCTGTTTCGGTTCCCGCATGGGATGCGACCACCTGCGCACAGTGCAACCAGTGCTCCTATGTCTGTCCGCACGCTACCATTCGTCCGTTCGCTTTGACCGCTGAAGAAGCCGCTGCCGCTCCCGAGCAGGCACAGCTCGTTGACAAGAAAGCCGGTAAGGGCAAGGGCGTTTACAAGTATATCATGTCCGTTTCTCCGTTTGACTGCATGGGCTGCGGCGTTTGCGTCGGTGTTTGCCCGACCAACTCCCTCAAGATGGTTTCCCGTGAGAGTCAGGATAATCAGCAGCCCGTATTTGATTACATGGTTGCCAAGGTTACCGAAAAGAATGATCTGACGGATAACACCGTGATCGGCAGCCAGTTCAAGAAGCCGCTGCTTGAGTTCTCCGGCTCCTGCGCAGGCTGTGCGGAAACCTCTTATGCCCGCCTGATCACCCAGCTCTTCGGCGACAGAATGTATATCTCCAACGCGACCGGTTGTTCTTCCATCTGGGGCGGCCCGGCTGCAACTTCTCCCTACACCACAAACGCCAAGGGTCAGGGTCCCGCATGGGCAAACTCCCTGTTCGAGGATAACGCAGAGCACGGCTTCGGTATGCTCCTCGGTCAGAATGCGATCCGCAACAACCTGATTGCAAAGGTCAAGGAAGTTGCCGCATCCGACAAGGCAAGCGATGAAGTCAAGGCCGCTGCGGAAGCTTATCTGGCTACTGTGGATGACGGTGCTAAGAACGCTGCTGCGGCAGAAGCTCTTGCTTCCGTTCTTCCCGATTGCTGCGACACCTGCAAGTATATCAAAGAAAACAAAAATTACCTTTCCAAGAAGTCCGTTTGGATCTTCGGCGGTGACGGTTGGGCATACGACATCGGTTTCGGCGGTGTGGATCATGTTCTTGCTTCCGGCGAAGATGTCAACATCATGGTCTTCGACACCGAGGTTTACTCCAACACCGGCGGTCAGGCCTCTAAGGCTTCCAACATCGGTCAGGTTGCTCAGTTTGCCGCTGCCGGTAAAGCTGTTGCCAAGAAGAGCCTTGCCGAAATCGCTATGAGCTACGGTTATGTTTATGTGGCACAGATCGCTATGGGTGCCAACATGAACCAGACCATCAAGGCCATTACCGAAGCAGAAGCTTACAAGGGTCCGTCCCTCATCATCGCTTACGCTCCCTGCGAAATGCACAGCATCAAGGGCGGCATGGTGAACTGCCAGAAGGAAATGAAGAAGGCTGTTGAGTGCGGTTACTGGAATATGTTCCGCTACAATCCGGCGCTCAAGGCAGAGGGCAAGAATCCGTTCACGATCGATTCCAAGCCGGCAACTGCCAGCTACCGTGACTTCATTCTCGGTGAAGCCCGCTACTCTTCTCTTACCCGTTCCTTCCCGGAGCGTGCAGAAGAGCTCTTCACGCTTGCTGAGAAGACCGCTATGGATCGTTACGATCACCTGCTTCGACTTCAGGATCTCTATGCACCCAAGGCTGACTGAGTTTTGGACGGCATTTGATTAAAAACATTCTGTAAAAAGGAGGACACAATCATGGCATATGTAATTTCCGATGAATGCATCTCCTGTGGTGCTTGCGCAGCAGATTGCCCCGTAGGCGCAATCTCTGAGGGCGACGGCAAATTCGTTATTGATGCAGATACCTGCATTGACTGCGGTTCTTGCGAAGCAACTTGCCCGGTCGGCGCACCCAAGGCTGAATAATTAACCCACAGAAAAAGACCGTTTGCTTTGCGCAGACGGTCTTTTGTCCTTTTTCATGCGATTTAAGAAAAAGCGGTCTTTGCGAATCCGGAAGAGCTGTTCCGGGCACAAAGACCGCTTTTCTTGTTACCATTCAAGGGTGTGGAGCTTCCCTTGACAAAGCAATTCCGGATAATCCCATTGACGCAGCACTTCATAGACACCGACGGCAACGGAGTTGGAAAGATTCAGACTTCGGGCAGATGAATCGTTGATCATGGGAATCCGAACGCAGTTATCGGGGTTGGCTTTCAGCAGCTCCTCCGGTAAGCCTTTGGTTTCTTTGCCGAAGACCAGATAGGCATTGTCCGGATAGGCAATATCGCTGTGACGATGCAGCGCTTTGGTTGTGAAGTAATAGAAGTTTCCGCTTTGGTTTTTAGCGAAAAAATCGTCCGTATCTTTGTAATAGGTGATATCCAGCAAATGCCAGTAGTCTAAACCGGCTCGTTTCAGCTTTTTATCATCAATTTTGAATCCCATCGGTTCCACAATGTGCAGTCTTGCGCCGGTGGCGGCGCAGGTGCGTGCAATGTTGCCGGTATTTTGCGGAATTTCCGGTTCGATCAGGACGATGTTAAGTGTCGGCTTATTCGGCATGGTACAACCCCAGTTTTTGGATCAAGCCGGGAATCTCACCCTCGAAATTGACGCAGTAACGAATTTCGGGTGTTTCACGCAGGGTGCGTGAGATGCAGGCGCAGGTGTAGTCCACAGCGATACGGTTTGATTCTTTCAGGCTGAACCCGTTGAGCAGAGCGGCACAAAGGGCAGAGGCAAACACATCGCCGGTGCCGTGGTAGGCACCCTCCAGGCGCGGTGACAGGCTGTATTCAATTTCACCGGTTTCGCTGTCATAGCAGGCAGCACCAAGCTCCGTTTCGTTAAAATAAACACCGGTCAGCACCGCTTTTTTCGGCCCCATAGCGCACAGTGCACGCAGGATATGCTCAACATATTCTTTTGTGTAGGGCCCTTCTTTGTATTCTTCTCCGAGCATAAAGGCGGCTTCCGTAAAATTCGGCACAACCAAGTCTGCCATTGAGCAAAGCTCCGCCATTTTTTTAGCAAACGGCAAATCGAACAGGGAGTACATCTTGCCGTTGTCTGCCATTGCGGGGTCACAAATGAAAAAGTTTTCGTCACTCTTGAAATCTTTTACAATGCTTTCCACCAGCTCAATTTGTTCAAAAGAGCCGAGAAAACCGCTGTAGAGTGCATCAAATTCCAAATTCAGGCTTTTCCAGTGGTCGGCAACGGGTCGCATATCTGAGGTCAGATCACGGTAGGTGAATCCGCTGAAACCGCCGGTGTGTGTGGAAAGCACAGCGGTCGGCAGTACGGCGGTTTCAATGCCGCAGGCTGAGAGCAGGGGCAGCGCTACTGTGAGGGAGCACTTGCCGAAGCCGGAAATATCGTGAATGGCCATCGCTCGTTTTTGTCGGGACATCTTGTTATCCTCCTAGATCGTTATAACATACCACCATTATTGTTCATTGACTTAGACTTAATAACGGGGTGAATATTTTTGCTTTATTTTTCCCATTTTATATCGCTGCGAAGAACTTTCGCCGGCACACCGCCAACAAGGGAATACGGCGGAACGTCTCGGGTAACAACGGCACCGGCGGCAACAACACTGCCTTTTCCGATGGTTACACCTTTTAATATAATTGCTCTTGCTCCGATCCAAACATCATCCTCAATGATGATTGGACTGCTTTTTTTTCGACCGTTAATTGCGTGATTATCGCTGTCACGAATCATTACATTTTCCGAGATAATAACATTATTACCGATTTCAATTCGTTCAAAGCAGTAAATTTTACTGTCATAGTTGCAATAGCCGTTTCCTAAAGTTAACTCGGCATGACTCATTACACCCAAACGGCATCCCGCTGAAAAAACGAAATTCCCGTTTATGTTCAAATTCGCAGAATCACCCAAAACAATGTAGCCGCAAGTCCTGTTTTTAAGATTTTGCGTTTGGCTGACATTGAAATCAAGCGTTGCACCCGGAGAAACTTTAATACTTGCAGAACGACTGATACTCGTTTCGGTCGGTTTTATTGCACAAACTCCGGCAGCAATCTTTTTGCGTGCAAACCGAGCTTTTAGATAACGCAGCATATCCATAATATCACCAACACAATAAAATGCTTTTGCAAATAACAAATCGAACTACAACCAATTATAGCAGAAATCTGCTATTTTTCAATACCGATTATTAAAAAAGTATGGATTGGTGTATTTTCAAATTCTTTTTGCGAATACTATGGTCAAAACAAAAAGGAGGAAAAGATGATGAAAAATGCAACAGCCAACATGATGAAGGGCATGGGAATCGGTATGGCAGTCGGCGGTGCCGCCGCTTTGTTCGGTTCTTCCATGATGTCCTCCGGCATGAAAAAACAGACCAGAAAAAATGCAATGAAAGCCATGAAGGTTTTTGAGGATTTTCTGGACGGCGTACAGGATCGAATCAAATAATTTTTCTGCGGCGCATCGCCGCAAACATAAACGGAGGATAAAATGAAAAAGATCATCTCACTTACGCTGCTTTTGTTTCTGCTTTTTGCTTTTGTCGGCTGCGGTGAAAAAACGGCAGAAACAGAAATTTCATCCGTTGCGCCGATGGCAGAAAAAATCAACGATCAAACCGTGAAGCAGATGTCTGAAACAGCTGCAAAACCGGAAAAATCACCTATCGGGCAGAAGTATAAGTTCACGGCAGAAGTGATAAGCGGAAAAAATGATGTAAAGGCAAGCACCTATACAGGCTATCAGCCTTTGCCTTGTGTAACCTTTGAGGTCAGCGACCCGCAAAACCAAGCCGGATTCTCAGAAACGGCTGTAAATCACAGCTTTGGCGTATCAAAAGACGGAAAGCCGCACGAAATCAGCGTTGCTTCCCAGGCATTTTTTGACCAAAAAGGTTATAATGCCGTGACCTATGACAATCGGTCAAGCGACAAGGTGTTATACCTTACATTTGATTGCGGCTATGAAAACGGCTACACGAGTGCTGTTTTGGATACACTGAAAGAAAAGAAAGTGCCCGCCGCATTTTTTTGCACATTGGATCACATCCGATCTGAACCGGAACTGATCGCACGCATGATAAAAGAAGGGCACATCATCGGAAATCATTCGGACAGTCATCCGAATTTCAGCAAAATTTCCCGTACGGAAATGGTGAAGGAAATTGAAAACTGTGACAACTACCTTCGGGAGCATTTCGGTTATTCGGCACCGTATTTCCGCTTCCCCGAGGGCGTCTACACCGAGAGCGCACTGGATGAGATCGGACGGCTCGGATACCGCTGCGTTTTTTGGTCGCTTTCTTATGCTGATTGGGATACCTCTCAGCAAAAAGGAAAGGATCATGCGTTCCGGACTGTTACACAGCGGCTGCATCCGGGTGCGATCATTTTACTGCACGCTGTTTCGCCGGATAATGCTGCGGCACTCGGTGACATTATTGATGAAGCACGAAAGCAGGGCTACGAATTCCGGAATTTGACTCAGCTCCCGTGAATTTTGAAAAAAAGATTGACGAATCCGTTTTCCTCAAGTAAAATATACTTATTCACTGAAAAGAAGATAAGACTATATTTTACTGCTGAGGAGCGAGTGCTATGATTCGTGTTACCGTTTGGAATGAGTATGTTCACGAAGTTGAAGATGAAAACATCGCTGCCGTTTATCCGAACGGCATACATAACTGCATTGCCGATTTTCTCGGCACAAATGAGGATATTTGTGTGCGTACCGCCACTTTGTCGATGCCCGAATGCGGCTTGACCGATGAGGTGCTGAAGAACACCGATGTGTTGATTTGGTGGGGGCATTGTGCGCACGAAAAGGTGCCGAACGAGATCGTCGAAAAAGTTTACGATCAGGTTATGTGCGGAATGGGCTTCATTGCGCTCCATTCGGCGCATTTCTCCAAGCCGTTTCGCCGCCTGATGGGCACGACCTGTTCTCTGTGCTGGCGGGAAGGTGAGCGTGAGCGTGTATGGAATATCGCACCTTCGCACCCGATCATGCAGGGCGTTGATGCTTATTTTGAACTTGAGAATGAAGAGATGTACGGCGAACGCTTCGATGTGCCTCAGCCGGATGAAAATATCATGATCGGCTGGTTTGCCGGCGGTGAAGTGTTCCGCAGCGGCTGTTGCTGGAACAGAGGTCTGGGTAAGGTGTTTTATTTCCAGCCCGGGCATGAGAGCTACCCGACCTATAAAAACCCGTCGGTTCAGCGCATAATCACGAATGCGGTTCGCTGGGCTGCGCCGCTGTACCGTGCAGACAAAATTGAGTGCCCGAACACGGAGAGCGTCGAGGAGATCCGGCGCAGGAAAACGGAGGAAGCGAAATGAAAAGAAAGCTGATTGTTTTGACATTGGCTGTGACGGTGCTTTCCATAATACTTGCTTCCTGCAGTGTTACCGAAGAAAAGCCGAAGGAAGCCCAGACGAAAGAGTCTTTTGATTCCTACAGTGAAAGGGCTTCCTATTACGATTCGCTCGTTGCGGGTGATAGTGATCCGATTCCGCTGACAACGGCGCTGAACAGCTCGGTCAGCATTGAAGGTGATCCCACGCTGGTTTCTGCGGATGTTTTAGAAAAGATACAGACTGTTGCCAATAATGCCTTCGTTCCGCTGCGGAGCAAGTACGGTTCAAACGGAACGCAGACCGTCAGCATTATCCTCGATTCATCGGGTGTAAATCATTCACCCTGCTATGCGGTGGGAAATACGGTGCTTTTGAGTACAGACTGGCTGAACAATCATCCGAATGACTGCGATATTCTCATCGAGGGCTTGGCTGCAGTAGTGATGACTTATAATCATCCGGACAAGATCCCCGAGTGGATTATCAGCGCTCTCAAAGTTTACGCACGGGATGAATATGCCTGCTATAAAGCGGATTCTTCCCTGAAGCTGCCGAAAAAATACAACGGTGAATCTTACGAGAAGAATGCAGCTTCGGCAGCCGCTTTCCTGAAGTGGATCAAGGAAACAAGCAATGTCGATATTGCGGACTCTCTTAATCGTGCGCTTCGTTCTTATGAGGGCTATCAGCCGAGCTTTTGGATGGAAAAGACAGGTAAGACTTTAGATCAGCTTTGGAATCAGTATAAATCGGCCTGACAGAGCTTGTCGGAAGTGATTTTATGAACAAATTCTATTCGGCACCGTTTTTGCCGGGCGTCTGTTCTTCGGCGAAAGCCGCACCGTGTGCTTTTTTGTGCGACTGCGGTTGGAATGTCGGCAACGATTTCCGACCGCTCACATCGTTTCAATGTGCAGTGGCAGAGGGGCAAGCACTGCTTGTCCGGATGTTTACGCAGGAGGAGGATCCGTGCGCCAATTACACAAAGCGGGATGACCCGGTGTGGAACGACAGCTGTTTGGAGTTTTTCTTTCAGCCGTCGGAAAACGGTGCATATATCAACCTTGAAATGAACGCAAACGGAGCATATCTTTCCGCTGTCGGCTGCGGTCGTGAGCAGCGTCGGTTTCTAAGCAGCAAAACCGCACATTGCGTTGCGGTGTCGCCGTTCCGGCAGGATGGCGGCTGGGGTGTGGAGGCTGCCATACCGTTTGCTTTGGTGGAAGAAAGTGTGGGCATGTCCTTTTCTCTTTCGGCAGGGGATTCGATTCGGGCGAACGCATACAAGTGCGCAGATGGTGCCGCACTGCCTCATTACCAGGCTCTGTTTCCGGTCGATACGCCGATGCCGGATTTTCATCGGCCTGAATTTTTCGGAACCATATTTATTACTGAAGCGGAGGAAAGCAAATGATTTCCGATTCATTTAATATTGAAGAAATTATCAGCCATTATGCACTGAAAGGTACATACAGCGCAAACACTGCGATCGAGAACGGTCATATCAACAATACGCTGGTACTGACCTTTGATGACGGTGGTTCACCCAAACAGTATATTTTGCAGCAGATCAACACAAATGTGTTCCGTGACCCGGATGCGCTGATGGAAAATTATGTCGGTGTGACAAATTATATTCGCAGCAAGGTGAAGGCGGCAGGGGGTGACCCCAAGCGTGAATCGCTGAAGGTTTACCTCACCCGGAGCGGTGAACCGTTTTACCGGGATTCACAGGGCAAAGTGTGGCGTGTGATCAATTTCATCACAAACACCGATACCTATAATTTGCCGGATGACCCGGAGCTTTGCCGAAAAGCAGGTAAAGCGTTCGGCACCTTCCAGCAGCTGCTGGCGGATTATCCGATCGACAGCCTGCATGAAACGATCCCGAACTTCCACAACACCGTTTCCCGTTTTGCCGATTTTCGCACGGCGGTTGCAAACGATTTGTCGCACCGTGCCTCACAGGTACAAAAGGAGATCGACTTTGCTTTGGCACGGGAGCAGGATTGCGGTGTGCTGCTGGATTTGCTTGCCAAAGACGAGCTTCCGCTGCGTGTTACCCACAACGACACAAAGCTGAACAATGTTTTGTTCGACAAGGCAACACGGGATGGCATCTGTGTGGTCGATTTAGATACTGTTATGCCCGGACTTTCCCTCTATGATTTCGGTGACAGCCTTCGCTTTGCCGGCAATACGGCAGCAGAGGATGAAAAAGATCTGGACAAGGTCCATTTTGATATGGCGGTTTACCGCAGCTATACCGAGGGCTATCTTTCCACGGCAGGGAAGAGCCTGACAGAGCGTGAGGTATACTACCTTCCGTTTTCCTGCAAGCTGATGACGCTGGAATGCGGTATGCGCTTTTTGGGTGATTTTCTCAACGGCGATACCTATTTCAAAACCGCTTATCCGACCCATAATCTCGATCGCTGCCGTACGCATTGGAAGCTTGTGGAAGAAATCGAGAATTACTACGACGATATGATGGCGATTACGCAGGAGATTTACCGAAACCTGTGATGAAACCGGAGGATTTTGCTTGAAAAAGAAAGGGATAATCATCGGCTGTGCCGCTGCGGCGGCTGTGCTTGCAGCGGTTTTGTTCTGTGCCCTTGTTCCGTGCTTCCACGGCTTGACGGCTTTTCAAACTGCCGACGTTAAAAGCTTTATGAAAAGCAATCCGTTCTATGCGGTGAAGGAGGAGGATCGTGCGATGCTTCCCGTTGCGGCGGCGGTCGGAACAAACGGCTACGATACAAACACTTTTGTCGGCTCAAGGATCCAGATGGAAACGCAGCCGGATTATATCGAAGTGAATTTAGCCGTGGATGCGGATGGAAGGCTTGTTTTGGCAGATTCCTATTTTGAAGCGGGTAAGGATTCGATCGAGGCACGCCGAGTGGCGGAAAGCTTGCTCAAAACGACCGGCCATACTTCTCTGCTGGTCAATCTGGCGGAATATACTTCGCTGAATACGGTGGCGGCTTTGGTTACAGCCAGTGACCGGCTGAGTAATGCCGTGATTCGGGGTGTGGATGAGAACACGATAAGCTATGTTCGCAGCTATTTTCCGTCGCATACGGTTTTATGTGAGTATTCACACCGCAACAAGCTCAGCCTTCAGGAGATCAAAGCGCAGGGGGCAGACGGCATTTATTGCTCAGCCTCCATGCTCAGTGCGCATTTTGCCAAAAAGGTTCATGATGCGGGCTTGGTTCTGTGGGTGAACTGCAAAGACAGTGCTTACAGCATCATCAAAACCACGAGTATGGCAGGGTATGTCGATGGGCTTGTTACCGAAGATCCGGCTCTCGCCTTGGCAATGCAGCGTTCGTGGAGCTATGAGAGATTTAAGCAGATCGCAGAACAATAATTTTTCGGGAGCTGTTATGAAGCGATAATATTTCGTAACAGCTCCTGCTTTCGTTTTATTGTTTTGCACCGGCAAAAGAGGAAGCTTTGCTGACAAAATGAGTTGATTTTGCAATCAGCTCAACAAATTCAATTGATGTTTTTGAAACGCTGTATTCGTGTGACGAAAGAAGCGTACGCCATAATTTTCTTATTTCACGATTCATGTTGACGCAAACGGTGAAACCGGAGATACGAAAAGTATAGTTATTTTTATGCAGATACTCTGTATATTTAATTCGAATATACACGGCGTTGAATGTAGTAAGAACAGGCAAATTTTTATATCAACGGCAAATGGAAACACGGCTGCTTCATAAATTTTGTTGCGTTTTCGTAAGCTGTCTGCAGCCATAAACAGCCAAAACGGAGGTATGGTGATGAAAAAAGTATTTTCCCTGATTATGTGTTTGGTTCTCGTTTTTTTATTTTCGTTTGCGGCGGTGTCAGCCCCTGATACGATTGCCGTTACGGCGGAATACAAAATCTGCACGGGCGGGGATCGTGAACTTACTGCGGCGGCAGATTATCTGAACCGATTTGTCAACGAGATCTGCGGCTTCCGTCTGGAAATTTCCAATGAACAGAATGTGATCGGCAAATGTATTTTTCTCAAAACAGATCCTTCTGTTGAAAGCGGTTATACTATCCATACAGATGCTGCAAATATATACATTACGGGAGCATCGCTGAGAAGCCTTACGGACGGAATCTGCACATTTCTGAACCGATACGGCGGACTCAGCTATTATACGGCTTATACGGTCGTGAAGGATCATGCGCTTGAGATACCGGTGAACACGGAGTACAGCTATCAGCCGTATTTTGAAATGACGGAAACGGACTGGTACAGTCCGACAGATGTGGATTACTCGCTTCATAACGGAATTTCGGGTATTCTGTACCGCCGTATTCCCGAAGAACTCGGCGGCGGAGTGTCGTATATTTCAAGCTTTTGCCATACTTTTACCAATCAGTTTTGCAGCAAGGAAAAGTATTTTGAATCGAACCCCGAATGTTTTGCGATGAGTGCGGGGATCAGGAACAAGGAATCACTGTGTCTTTCAAACCCGAAAACGCGTGAAATCGTCACCGCTGAGGTGCTTGAGCTGCTGGAGCATCAGCATGATCCGTCGGCAGAATTGCAGATCGTTTCGCTGACCCAGGCCGATAATCTGTTTTTCTGCACCTGCCCGAAATGCCTTGCCAAATATGCAAAATACGGTTCCATATCGGGTCTGAATATTGAGTTTGTCAACGAGATCGCACAACGGGTGAAGGCAGAGGGCTATGATAATGTGGCGCTTGATACCTTTGCCTATCTTTACACACGCACCGCACCGAAAGGGATCGTTCCCGAAGATAATGTTATTGTAAGATTATGCTCGCTTGAATGTTGTTTTTCTCACCCGCTGAATGATAAAAAATGCTGCACCAACCGAAGCTTTGCGGAAGATTTAGGGGACTGGGCAAAAATCTGTGACCGACTTTATGTTTGGGATTATGTCAGCAATTTCTGCAATTTTATCGGGATATTCCCCAACTTTAATGTTCTTCAGAAGAATATGCAGTTCTTCTATGAAAACAATGTCAAAGGAATCTACGAAGAGGGCAATTACAATATGACGGAAACCGATACGGAATTCGGTGAACTGCGTGCCTATCTGATTGCCAAGCTTATGCAGGATCCTTATTGTGATATGGAAGCGGAAAGAGATGCCTTTGTGCAGGCATATTACGGT
>JAZUJI010000142.1:0-27579 GCA_045642685.1 Acutalibacteraceae bacterium
TGTAGGTTTGTCAATGATGTGTTACAAAATCAGAAAACCTCGCCATTGTAGATATAAGCTTTGATATAATCGGCAGGAGATTTCCAATTTAAGGGACGCATAGGAAAGTTATTGTACTTTCTGCTGTGAACAGCAAGTTGATTTTCAAAGTCTTTGAATGAATAAAATTTGTGTGTAGCATAGAAATATTCGTTATCTTTTCTGTGCGAACGCTCAACCTTTCCGTTATGTCTCGGCGTGTAAGGTTTGATGAGTTTATGGTGTATGCCATACTGTTCGAGGCGCGCCTCGAACAGTGTGGGCGTTGGATTTTCAGAGTTGCCGAGCCGTTTGGTAAACTCCTGTCCGTTATCTGTTTGTACGCACTCGATCTTAAACGGAAATCTTTTAATCAGATGTTCAAGAAATACAGTCGAACTGTAGGAACTGTGTTCTTCAAATGCTTCAAGATAGCGAAATCTTGAATATTCATCTATTGCGGTGTATTGATAAAACTTCTGACCTTCGGCATCTCCGACAATACAGGCTTCCGGAACAAATTTTACATCTATCTGAACTCTCTGACCCGGATATTGCATCTGTTCATAAGGTTTGGGTATATACTTCGGATTAGGTGGTTTAACAGCCATTTGACCTTGCTTTATCAGAAATCTGTATAGACCTGTTATTGAGCGTGTATAGCCTCTCTGGCGAAGCTTAACCCAAAAGACCACCAATCCGGCATTCATATTGCGTTTTCGCATATCCGTTATCAGCTTTATTTCTTCGGGGGTATGCTGATTCGGATGGTGATGCGGACGATGAGACTTATCTGCAAGGGATTGAAGTGTCCCGTCATATCTTTTTATCCAGCGGTAAATGTACTGTCGGTTGGTTTTATAGCGAATAGCTGCTTTTGTTACACCATATTTATTTGCATAGTTAATCAGTGCTTGACGGTACATCATTGTTTGTGTTACAGTATTCATTGACGGATAGCCTCCTTGTTGCTTTTTGGTGTTAGCAGCTTAACTGTAACACAGGTTCGGCTATTCGTCACTTCTTTTTTGCTTTTTGTAACACATGTATTGTAAACCTACATGATTCTTACATCTTTCTTACTTTTTTCAAAAGCTTTCGACTATATAATAAAGGAAAATATTTTATTATAAGTTTTTCATCATTATCTATAGACAATTTGCTCTTGGGTGTGGTATAATTCCAACCGTATGCATATGTACTGCGGTAAAAGCTGCGCCGCAGTGTTCACTTGTATCTTTACGACAAAGGAGGAAAAGTCGAATGCTTAAAAAAGTCAGCAAAATTCCTTTCAAAGGAACTCCTGAGCAGGAAGCTGAGCTGAAAGCGGTCATTGCCGAAAACAAAGATGATAAAAGTATGCTCATGCATGTTATGCAGCAGGCACAGAGCATCTACGGTTACCTTCCGTTTGAGGTTCAGGTCATGATTGCCGAGGGAATGGATATTCCGCTTGAAAAGGTTTACGGTGTATCGACCTTCTATGCTCAGTTTGCTCTTTCACCAAAGGGTAAATACAATATTTCAGTGTGCCTCGGCACAGCCTGCTATGTCAAAGGCTCTCAGGCTTTGTTTGATGAGCTTGTCAAAGAGCTCGGGATCGATTCCGGCGAATGTACGGAAGACGGGATGTTTTCCCTTGAGGCGTGCCGCTGCATCGGTGCCTGCGGTCTGGCTCCCGTTCTCACCGTGAATGACGATGTTTACGGCAAGCTGACACCGGAGGAAATTCCCGGGATCCTTGCCAAATACAAAGCGTAATGTATGCGTGATCTCTCGCTCCATCTTCTTGATGTTGTGCAGAACTCAATTTCAGCCGGTGCAAGCCGGGTCGAAATACGCATTATCTTTTCATCGCTTACCCGGGAATTGACCGTTACGGTTGCCGACAACGGCTGCGGCATGACACCGCAGCAGCTTGCGCAGGTGACCGACCCGTTTTTCACCACGCATACCACCCGCAGGGTCGGGTTGGGGGTTCCGCTGATGAAACAGGCAGCGGAACGGACGGGCGGCAGCTTCACGGTAAAAAGCGAAGCCGGCAGAGGAACCGAGCTTACGGCACGATTCCAAACCGGTCATATCGATTGTGCCCCAATGGGCGATTTAGCGGCCACATTTGTGACGCTGCTCGCCGCAAACGCCGACAGGGACTTTGTTCTTCACATCTGCGCAGACGGGTCGGGCTTCACGCTCGACACCGACCGCCTTCGTGCCGTTCTCGACCCGGTGCCGCTGAACGAACCGAAGGTGCTGCAATGGGTGAAAGAAGCCCTTGCCGAACAAACTCAAAACTTACCCGGAGGTGTTAAAGAATATGAAATCACTGGAAGAGCTTTTGGCGATTCGGGAAGAAACGCTGAAAACCATGACCGCAAGAAGTGACAGCGAAGAAAACACCAGGATCCTCGTTGCCATGGGAACCTGCGGAATTGCGGCAGGTGCCCGTGCGGTCGTCAACGCTTTCACAGAAGAAATCGCACGCCTTGACCTTAGAGGTGTTACGGTGGCTCAGACCGGCTGTGCAGGCGACTGCAAAAAAGAACCGGTTGTTGTGGTTCTTGTGCCCGGTCAGGAAAAGATCACTTATGTGAATATGACAGAAGAAAAGGTTGCTCGTGTTGTCAGCGACCATATCGTAAACGGCAATGTCGTAACGGAATTTACCGCCGACGCCATCGCTGAATAAACAAGGAGGAAACCAAATGTATCGTTCCCATGTTCTTGTATGCGGCGGTACGGGCTGTACATCCTCTCATTCCGCTGAGATCATTGAAGCCCTTGAAAGAGAAATTGCCGCTAAGGGACTGAATGAAGAAATCAAAGTTGTTAAGACCGGCTGTTTCGGCCTTTGCGCACTCGGTCCCATCATGATTGTCTACCCCGAAGGCTGCTTTTACAGCCAGGTAAAGGTGGAGGATGTTCCCGAAATCGTTGAGGAGCATTTCCTCAAGGGTCGTATGGTCACCCGCCTTCTCTACGATGAAACCGTTACGGAGGATGCGGTCAAGTCGCTGGAGCAGACACGCTTTTATTCCAAACAAAAGCGTGTGGCGCTGCGTAACTGCGGTGTCATCGACCCGGAGAGAATCGAGGAGTATATCGCCCGGGACGGTTATCAGGCTCTTGAAAAGTGCCTGAATCACATGACCCCGGATGAGGTCATCAATGTAGTGAAGAACAGCGGTCTGCGCGGCAGAGGCGGCGGCGGATTCCCGACCGGCCTGAAGTGGAGCTTCACGGCGAAGAATGCCGCCCACCAGAAATATGTGGTCTGCAACGCAGATGAGGGTGACCCCGGCGCATTCATGGATCGTTCCGTTCTGGAGGGTGATCCGCACTGCATCATCGAAGCCATGACCATCTGCGGTTACGCAACCGGCGCAACCGAGGGTTATATTTATGTCCGTGCCGAATATCCGATCGCCGTTAAGCGTTTGAAGATCGCCATTCAGCAGGCGAAAGAAAACGGTATGCTCGGCGAAAACATTTTCGGCAGCGGCTTCAGCTTTAATCTCCATGTCCGTCTGGGCGCAGGCGCATTCGTCTGCGGCGAAGAAACCGCTTTGATGACCTCTATTGAGGGCAACCGCGGTGAGCCCCGTCCCCGTCCGCCCTATCCGGCGGTCAAGGGTCTGTTCGGCAAACCCACGACCGAAAACAATGTTGAAACCTTTGCCAATGTTCCGCAGATCATTCTCAAGGGTGCGGAATGGTTTGCCTCTATGGGCACCGAAAAATCCAAGGGCACCAAGGTTTTTGCTTTGGGCGGCAAAATCAAGAACACCGGTCTTGTCGAGGTTCCGATGGGCACCACGCTGCGTGAAATTATTGAGGACATCGGCGGCGGTATTCCGAACGGCAAAAAGTTCAAGGCAGCGCAGACCGGCGGTCCGTCCGGCGGCTGTATCCCGGCTCCCCTTATGGATACCGAAATCGTCTACGACAACCTGACCGCTATCGGCTGTATGATGGGCTCCGGCGGACTGATCGTTATGGATGAGGATAACTGCATGGTCGATATTGCAAAGTTCTTCCTCGACTTTACAGTGGATGAATCCTGCGGTAAGTGCTCGCCCTGCCGTATCGGCACCAAGCGCATGAGAGAAATGCTTGAAAAGATCACCGACGGTAAGGCGACCCTCAAGGATCTCGATGAGCTGGAAGAGCTTGCTCTTTATATCAAGCAGAATTCTCTTTGCGGTCTGGGCCAGACGGCTCCCAACCCGGTTCTTGCCACGATCAAATTCTTCCGGGATGAGTATATCGCTCATATCGTGGACAAAAAGTGCCCGGCGGGTGTATGTAAGGCTCTGCTCAGTTACACGATTGACCCCGAGCTTTGCAAGGGCTGCACGCTTTGCGCCAAGAGATGCCCGGTCGGTGCAATCAGCGGCACGGTGAAGCAGCCGCACACCATTGATCCGTCCAAGTGCATCAAGTGCGGTGTCTGCATGGAAAACTGTAAGTTCAAAGCAATTTCCAAGAAATAAGAGAAGGAGTGTGCCACAATATGGAAATGGTAAACATCAAAATCAACGGCATGCCCTTAAGTGTGCCTAACGGTATTTCAATTCTCGAAGCCGCCCGTTATGTCGGCATCGAGATCCCGACGCTCTGCTACCTCAAGGACATCAACGAGATCGGCGCCTGCCGTATCTGCGTTGTCGAGGTCAAGGGCGCACGCAGCCTTGTTACGGCTTGTGTATACCCGGTCAATGAGGGTATGGAAATCTTCACAAACACGGAGAAAGTCAGAAAATCACGCAAGATGACGCTTGAGCTGATTCTTTCCACCCACAGAAAAGAATGTCTTTCCTGCATCCGCAGCGGCTCCTGCGAGCTGCAGCAGCTTTGCAAGGAGTTCGGCGTTGATAACGAGCACCGCTTTGACGGTACGCTGCCCAAATTTGAGTTCGATGATTCCGCTGCCCATATGGTGCGTGACAACAGCAAGTGCATCCTTTGCCGCCGCTGTGTTGCCGCCTGTAATGCGCAGGGCGTCGGCGTCATTGGTGCCAACGCAAGAGGTTTTGATACCCACATCAGCTCTGCGTTCGATAAGGACCTTGCCGATGTTTCCTGCACCTCCTGCGGTCAGTGCATCGTCAACTGTCCGACCGGTGCCATCTATGAAAAGGATGATACGGATAAGGTGCTGGAGGCGATCAACGACCCCGAAAAGTTCGTTATCGTTCATACCGCTCCCTCCATTCGTGTCACGCTCGGTGAAGCCTTCGGAAACCACATCGGCACCAATGTTCAGGGCAAAATGGTTGCGGCTCTCCGCAGACTCGGTTTTGACAAGGTGTTTGACACCAACTTTGCCGCTGACCTGACCATTATGGAAGAAGCTTATGAGCTGCTTGACCGCATCCAAAACGGCGGCACGCTTCCCATGATCACCTCCTGCTCCCCCGGTTGGGTCAAATACTGTGAGCATTATTATCCCGATCAGCTCGGTCACCTTTCCACCTGTAAGTCTCCGCAGCAGATGTTCGGTGCGATCGCAAAGACCTGGTATGCGAATAAGGTCGGCATTGACCCGCAGAATATCGTCGTGGTCGGTATCATGCCCTGCACCGCCAAAAAGTTTGAAAACGGCCGTGAGGATCAGTGCGCATCCGGCTATCCGGATGTTGACATTTCCCTGACCACCAGAGAGCTTGCCAGAATGATCGAATCTGCCGGTATCTACTTCAATCATCTGCCTGATGAGGAGTTTGACAATCCGCTCGGTGATTCCACCGGCGCAGCGGTCATCTTCGGTACCACCGGCGGTGTTATGGAGGCTGCCCTGAGAACAGCAGTCGAAAAGCTCACCGGTGAGGAGCTGGAAGCAGTTGATTTCACCGAAGTCAGAGGTCAGAAGGATTTGCGTGAAGCAACCTACACCGTCAACGGTCAGGATATTAAGGTTGCCATTGCCTGCGGCGGTGCTGCGGCACACGAAGTGATGGAAAAGGTCAAAAACGGCACGGCTGATTACACCTTTATTGAAATCATGGGCTGCCCGGGCGGCTGCATCAACGGCGGCGGTCAGCCGATCCAGCACGCAGTTGTCCGTAACTTCGTTGACCTGCGCGGCAGAAGAGCGGCTGCTCTCTACGAAGCAGACAAAGATTTGCCCAAGAGGAAGTCTCACGAGAGTGAAGCGGTCAAACGCCTTTATGCAGAATTCCTCGGTGAGCCGAACAGCCATAAGGCACATGAAATTCTTCACACCTCGTATGTCGCAAGACCGAAGTATAAATAATTTGTTTATTATTAATAATACAGCAAAGGAGTCGATGGAATATCCACCGGCTCCTTTTTCGGTTTATTCGGTTTTGTATCCGAGTGTCAGATAGCGGTAGATGCTGCCGCTGTCGTCATACAGTGCACGCACATAGCGCAGAATGGTAAAAACCGCAGGTCTTCCGTCTACGGTTTCCCGTGGAGAGAGGCGAATAGAGCTTTCAAAAACCAGAGTGATATTTTCCTGCTCATCCACAATGGTTTCGATCAGTGTTTCACTGCGCTCAGGCAGGGTATAGTCCCGCAAAAAGCATTCGCCCAATTCGTTGCCGATGCAAAAGACATTGTGCTTGTCCTTGAGCAGCAGCCATTTTGCCGCTTCCTGCCGCAATGCTTCCGCTGTTTTCAGCAAATGGATCGCCATACGCTCACCACACAATTTGAAAATGAAGGTTAAACGCCGGAAAAATGCAAGCGATTCCGTCGATATCCTCTAAAATTTAGCATATTTCCTGATGAAAAGCAACCATATTGACGGAATTTTGAAATAAACTTGCAAAGCACAACGGAATATAGTAGAATAGGGAACGATTGAAACATATAATTAAACGGGTGAAGAAGATGTCTTTATACAGTGGTTTATCCCAGGCACAGCTGCAAATGCAATATGATGAGGTAAAGCAGCAGTATGATGAGTTCAAAGCACGCAACCTGCATTTGAATATGTCACGCGGCAAGCCGAGTACGGCTCAGCTTGATATGTCGCTGGATATTTTTGACAGCGTAAATGCGCTCAACGGCTATAAGGCCAAGGACGGAACGGACTGCCGCAATTACGGCAACCTGACCGGTCTGGAAGAATGTAAAACCATATTTTCACAGGCACTCGGTGTGCAGAATGACAATATCATCGTCTGCGGCAACTCAAGCCTGAATATTATGTTCGACTATGTGGCGCAGTGCATGACACACGGCGCCGGCAGCACGCCGTGGATGCTGCAGGGCAAGATCAAGTTTATCTGCCCCGTGCCCGGTTACGACCGGCATTTCGGCATCTGCGAATATTTCAACATTGAAATGGTCAATGTGCCGATGCTTGAATCCGGCCCCGATATGGATATGGTGGAAGAGCTGATTCAGGACAGCACCGTCAAGGGTATGTTCTGTGTGCCGAAGTATTCCAACCCCATCGGAATTACTTTCTCGGATGAAACAGTGCGCCGCATTGCCTCCATGAAACCGGCGGCAGAGGATTTCCGTGTAATTTGGGATAATGCCTATTTTGTTCACGACATTGTAGAAGACGGCGACACGCTGTTGAACATTTTCCCGGAGGCAGAAAAGAACGGCAACGAGGATATGATCATTGAAGTGGCTTCCACCTCAAAAATCAGCTTCCCCGGTGCAGGCATCGCCGTGTTGGCGGCATCCGAAAACAACATCAAGATGATTGCCGAGCGTATGAGCCGTCAGATTATCGGCTACGATAAAATCAATCAGCTTCGCCATGCCCGTGTGCTGAAGGACTGCAGCGGCTTGCGGGAATATATGAAGCGTCACGCCTCTATTCTGAAACCGAAGTTTGAGATCGTGGTCAAGACCCTTGACCGTGACCTGACCGGCCTTGGCATTGCCGAATGGACGCACCCGAGAGGCGGTTATTTTGTGAGTCTGGATGTGATGCACGGCTGTGCAAAACGGGTGGTGGATTTGTGCCGGGAGGCCGGTGTTACGCTTACGGGTGCCGGCGCCACTTATCCCTACGGCAAGGACCCGAACGACAGCAACATCCGTATTGCACCGTCTTATCCGTCGCTGGATGAGCTGCGGGAAGCGATGAATCTCATCACGATCGCCGTCAAGCTCGCCGCTTTGGAAAAACTGATGGACAGCGACGACGGATCAATCCCCGAATAACCTGCTGAAAAACAGCGGCGTGGAGACACCGTGCGGACGGTTGTATCGGCAAAGGTGATACAGCCAGTCGGTGTTTTCATAATCGACATAATTTACTTTTTCTTCGCAGACAAAAGCGGCACGAAAGCCCATCTCCCGAATGATTTCCTTTGACTCCTTTGAGTAGCAGCCAAAGGGATAAGTGAAGGCGGTGGGCTTGATTTTTGCATTTTTTTCGCAAAGCTCCTGCATTTTCTGCAAATCGGTCTGCAAAAAAGCCCGGTATTCTTTTTCGCTTTCTCCGCTGCGCTTTTTTGCGCCCTTGTGACCGCAGTTGTTGATTTTGTGCAAGTCGTAGCTGTGGTTTTGGATTTCAACCGTGCCTTCCTCGCTAAGCTGCCCGACTTCCTCCCAGGTCAGATAGGCGTAATTTACCGAGTGGTCGTCGAGCTTTGAATAGCGGTCGGTATAGGCACCGACAACGGAAACAACAGCACACAGCCCGTATTGCTTCAAAAGCGGCTGAACATATTGAAAAACGCTTTCAAAGCCGTCATCAAAGGTAATGATGATAGGCTTTTCGGGCAGACCGCTTTTGCGGTCAACGGCATCGAGCAGCTGAGCGGTCGTAATGGCAGTGTAACCACATTCTTTGATATAGCGAAAATCGCTTTCCAGTTCATCAAGGGTCACGCAGTAGTCACCGGCACGACTCGGATTTTTGCTCACCTGGTGATACATGACGATCGGAAGCGGAGTAGCGGCAGGAGCAGCTGCAGCAGGCTGCGCACGCACCATTTGAACGGTAGCGGAAGCTGTTAACACGACCAATGCAAGAAGCACAAGATAAAGTTTTTTGAATTTGATAACCATAAAAACACACCTCACCGACATTCTATGCGGTAAGGTGTGTTTTTCATTCAACGATTACTGACCGACAAAGCGCTGCCCCAGATTGCTTGCCAGGTATTCTTCGGTATCTCCGAAAAATTCAACGCCGTTGCTGCCGATATGAAGAATCTTGTCACTGTTCTTCACGGCTCCGTTAATATCGTGCGAAACCATAATAACGGCAACTTTTTTGTCTTTGTTCAGGTGCTGGATACAGCCGTACATTTCCGCCGAAACCAAAGGATCAAGCCCTGTGACCGGTTCATCGAGGATCAGCAGCTTTTCGGTTGCGCACAGCGCACGGGCAAGCAGCACACGCTGCTGCTGACCGCCGGACAAATCGCAGTAGGGACGGTGCAGCATACCGTCCAGACCAAGCTCTTTCAGAGCGGCTTCGGCTCGTGCTTTATCCTGCGCATTGTGGAAGCCGATCACTTTCTTGCGCCCCGTGCAGCCGGACATGACGACCTCGTGCACGCAGGCGGGAAAGTCACGCTGAATGGCGGTTTGCTGGGGCAGGTAGCCGATGGTGCTGCGGGTGATACCGCCGGATAATTCGATGGTGCCCTCGGCTAACGGCAGCAGCCCGGCAATGCCCTTGAGCAAGGTCGTTTTGCCGGAACCGTTTTCACCGATGATGCTCAGCCATTCCCCTTCACATAAATGGAAGTTGACACCGCTGAGCACTTTTGTGCGCTCATAGCTCATCGAAAGGTTTTTTACCTCAAGAATTTTGTTCATGCAATAACTCCCAAAGCGAGCTTCAAACTCATCAGATTCTGTTCCATAATTTCCAAATAAGTAATATTGTTATTGAAATCGGCCGCCGAAACATTGTGTGCGGAATGAAGCTCCAAGGTGGCGGCACCGGTCAGCGATGCGACTTTATTCGCAAGATTCTGATTGGAAAGCTCCGCATAAAAAACGGCGGGAATATGCTTTTCGTTGATGTGCTGCGTGATTTCCGCCAGTACGGCAGGGCTCGGTTCCGTTTCGGCGGTGCAGGAATCAAATGCCGCCATGTAGGACAGACCGTATTCTTTGCAGAAATAGTGCATGGCAAAACGGTCGCAGACCACAATTTCTTTCATCGGTGCCTGTTCAACCACGGTGCGGATTTTTGCATCGAGCCGGTCAAGTTTGTCGCAATAGCTTTTTGCGTCAATGTCGTAAAAGTTTGCGTTCTTCGGGTCAATGCGGCTCAACGCATCGGCAATGGTTCGCACCATGATTTTTGCATTGACGGGGCTTGTCCAGATATGCGGATCAGCCGAATGGTCATGCTCTGTTTCCTTGTGTTCCTCCTCGTGGTGCTGATGCTCCACGGCGGAAAGCTCAATGCCCTGTGACAGATCCGCCACCGTCACCTTTTGGGTGTCCACGCTCTTAATCACATCAGCCGCCCACGGTTCCATCAAATCGCCGGTGTAAAGGAACAAATCACATTCGTTGATTTTTACCATGTCGGTCGGACTCGGATCGTAGGTGTGACTGTCGGTTCCCGGGGTCAGAAGCAGAGATACCTCGACCTTATCACCGGCAATTTCTTTCACAAAATCGTATTGCGGAAACAGTGTACAAACAACTTTAATAAGTTTTTTTTCATCGTTTGTTTGCTCGCTGTCTTTTTGTTCGGCACAGCCGAACAGAGCGAACAGCAGCCCGCAAATGAGGAAAAGAGAAAGTCCTTTCCGTAACATATTTTCTTTCATGCCTCATCACCAAACTTTATAATTTCATCATACAGGTGCGAAACAGGCAGACCGACTACATTAAAATAATCTCCCTGAATCCCATCGACCAGCACACAGCCTCTGCCCTGAATGCCGTAAGCACCGGCTTTGTCCATCGGCTCGCCGGTGGCAACATATGCCTCAATCTGCGTCTGCGTCAGCGGCTTAAAGCGAACCAGCGTACACTCATGAAAGCAGCGGCTTTTTTCGCCTTTTCGCAGGCAGACACCGGTGTAAACCTGATGCACACGGCCGGATAAGCGCCGGAGCATTTCTTTGGCCTGTGCTTCGTCTTTTGGCTTGCCGAGGATTTCTTCCTCCAGCACGACAACGGTGTCGGCACCGATGACAAGCTCTTCCGGATGCTTGCGGGCAACGGGCGCCGATTTGACCGACGCCAGGTGCATGACCACAGCCTCCGGCGAAAGAGAAGGGTCATAGGATTCTTCCACACAGGCGGTTTCCACCGTAAAAGCAAAGCCTGCCAGTGTCAGCAGCTCTTTTCGCCGCGGCGAAGCGGAAGCAAGAATCAAAAGTGTTCACCTCAATCTTCCAGAATACAGTCCCGAAATTCATCGATCAGGCGAATTTCGGCGATCACTTCAATTAGAATACCGTCCGGTGTGTAATCCTCGGAAAGCACCTTTCCTTCACAGCGGAACCGTGCCGCAGCGGCTGCTGCCGAATAAGGCAGAAGCAGCTTCACCTGACGGCGAGTCTGCGGCAGCTCCCGTACGATTGCATTCAGCAAACGATCCAGTCCCTCACCCGTTTTTGCGCTGAGCATGACGGAACGCCCGACAGTCGGCAGATCGGTGATGGACGGAACCAAGTCGCATTTGTTCATGACGGAGATGATGGGCTTATCCATGCAATTAAGTGAGGTCAGCAAGTCGGCGGTGACACGCAGATGCTCCGCACATTCGGGTGAGGAGGCATCACACACATTCAGAATAACGGTGGCATCCACCGCTTCCTCCAGTGTGGATCTGAATGCCTCGACCAGGTGGTGAGGCAGACGGCGGATCAATCCGACGGTGTCAATGAGCATCACACGGCGGCCGTCCGGCAGATCCAGCCCTCTGGAGGTCGGGTCAAGCGTAGCAAAAAGCTTATCCTCTGCCAGCACACCGGCTTGTGTGAGTGCGTTCATCAGCGTAGATTTGCCGGCATTGGTGTAGCCGACAATGGCGACGGTCTGCACACCGTCCTTGGCACGGCGTGTGCGCAGACTGCCCCGGCGTTTTTCCAGAGCGGCGAGCTGTTCTTCTAAAGCGGCAATGCGGCGGCGAATGTGACGGCGGTCACTTTCCAGCTTTGTTTCGCCCGGACCTCTTGTGCCGATACCGCCGCCCAGACGGGAAAGGCTTGTGCCTTTTCCGGTCAGACGAGGCAGGGAATATTTCAGCTGCGCCAGCTCAACTTGTAATTTGCCTTCGCCGGAAATGGCTCTTGCGGCAAAAATATCAAGGATCAGGGTCGTGCGGTCAACTACACGCACCTCGGTGGCATCCTCAAGGTTCCTTGTCTGGGAAGGTGTCAGCTCATCGTCAAGGATGAGCAAATCGACTTCGTTTTCCTCACAGAATGTTTTCAGCTCCTCAAGCTTGCCGGAGCCGATAAAGGTGGCGTTGTCGGGCTTATCTCTTTTTTGAATCATGCGGCCGATGACCTCGGCACCTGCTGTTTTTGCCAATTCCTCCAGCTCGTCCAGCGATAGCTCCGGATCGAATTGCCCGAAATCCGCACAGACCAAAACAGCCCTTTCGGGCTGCTGTGAATTTTCAAAAAACTCTTTCATTCAATTCCTTTCAGAGCGTCCAGCTCTGCTTTATCAATGCGGATCTTTCCGTCCTTGAGAACCTTGACATCGTGGCGGTGAATCAAAATCGGGGCAGCATCCGGGCTGCGCTCAAGCGAAACCTTGATCATACCGGTGAGCAGATTGGTCTCCGTCACGGTTCCCCGTCCGTCTCTGGTTTCGACAACGGCACCGATTTTCGGCGTGACCCGCAGCAAATGTTCATAGGAATCCTGCTCGTATTTCAGGCAGCACATCAGTCTGCCGCAGGTTCCGCTGATTTTGACCGGGTTCAGGCTAAGCCCCTGCTCCTTCGCCATTTTGATGGATACGGGCTGAAAATCGCCCATATGAGAGCTGCAGCAAAACGGACGGCCGCATATGCCGAGCCCGCCGAGCATTTTCGCTTCGTCACGCACACCGATTTGACGCAGCTCGATACGGGTACGGAAGGTGCCTGCCAGATCCTTGACCAGCTCACGGAAATCCACCCGGTTATCGGCTGTGAAGTAGAACAAAATCTTGCTTCCGTCCAGCGTGTATTCCACATTGACAAGCTTCATCTCCAGCTTGTGCTTTTCAATTTTCTGTTCACAGATGCGGAACGCATCCGCCTCTTTCTTTTTGTTTTCTTCCAACTTTCTCAAGTCGTTTTGGGTTGCCTTGCGGATGATTTTTTTCAACGGCTTGACAATTTCACTGTCGCTGATTTCTTTCGGCTCCATGGCTATTTCGCCACATTCCACGCCGCGTACGGTTTCGACGATCACCTTGTCGCCTTTAGCGTAAACCTCATCCGTCGGTTCAAAATAATAAACTTTTCCGACATCCTTGAAACGGACGCCGACTACGGTTGCCATATACGAAAATCCTTTCGTTTGTGAATTTTATTTTCCGGCCGCAGCACTCAAAAGGCTGCAAAGCCTTGTGATCAAAAGGTTGCGGTTGGCGTTCAGGTCGTTTGCCGCCTGAATTTCGTCTGCCGCACGAATCATCTCAAACAGGCTGATGTTTGTGAACCGGCGGGCAAGAGCATGAGCCTCCCGTGGGCAGGCAGAAAGTATCTCCTGCTTTTCGCCGCCGTTCTTAACAGCTAACGCATCACGGAAAACAAGTCTGAGCCGGGTCAACACCAACGGGAGCAGGGAAAAATCTTTTTCAAAAACGCCGGTGATTTTCATCAGATCAAATTCATTCGGGGCGCCGAGTGCAGCGGAAATCTGCTGCGTGACGGCAAGAATTTTTTCGTTGATTTCATCGGATCGTTCTTCTTCCTGCTGCCCCAGATTGTAGGTGCAGGCACGGGATAAAATGGTTGGCAGCAGAGCGGTTGAAGTGGGGCAGGTGAGCAGGAAGCGCACATATTCGGGTGGTTCTTCCAGAATTTTCAGCAGTGCGTTCTGCGCCGCTTCGCCGCACAAGTGCATATTATGCAGCAGAAACACCCGGTGGTTTGCCTCATTCGGGTACACAAACGCATTGGCACGGATCCGGCGAACGGCGTCGATCTTCAAGTCATCTGTGTTACCCGGTTGTGCAAGACATTCGGTCAGATCCGGGTGAAATCCACGGAGGACCTTGCGGCAGTCGGGACATTCGCCGCACGGGCGGTTTTCATCGCTGCGACATAAGAGGGAGCGTGCCAGCAAGCGGGCAAGCTTCAAACGATCCGCTTCGCTTCCGCCCTCTAAAATGACGGCGTGTGGCAGACGGTTTGCCTCAACGGCAAAAGCGATCTGCTGTGCCGTTGACGGATGAATGGAAAAATCAGAAAAATCCATCATTATAACTTCACAAACTTTTCAACATCAATCACAAAAACCGTTGCGCCGCCGACGGTGATCTCAATGGGCATGGCAATCAGCCGTCCCTCAATGCCGCCGGCGGGTGCGGCTGCGGTGATCTGCTTGCGGCTGCTGGAATGTTCACCGATAAGCGCAATAACTTCGTCTGTTTTTTCTTCTTCCACACCGATGAGCAGGGTCGTGTTGCCTGCCCGCATGAAGCCGCCGGTGGTTGAAAGCTTGGTTGCGCTGTAGCCTGCTTTGGCGATCGCGTTTAAGACAGAATGAGTGTCATCGCTGTTTACGATCGCAATAATCAGTTTCATGCTCATATTCAAACCGCCTTTCGCTGCTTATTCGATATTGCCCTCTTTATAGGCGAGAAGAGCCTTTGCAAGCTGGTCGGGGCACGAGGTGCTTTTGAAGCCGCAGGGAATACCCGAAAACTTCGCAATAACATCATCGACCTTCATGCCTGCGACAAGCGAAGAAATACCGGTCAGGTTACCGGCACAGCCGCCCTCATATTTGACGGAGCGAATAATATCACCGTCCACATCGATCAGAATACGGCGGGAACAGGTGCCGTGCGTTTTATAGATAAAGTTCATTCCGTTTTGTCCTTTCTGTTGGCACAAATATTTATATTATAATACTCTCATTTTATACTTATGTCAAGCAGCAGCACTTATTCATTCTCTTCGGCATCTTTTTCTCGCTTTGCCGCCCGGTAGCGCATGAAAAACCATAAAAAGACCAATAACTGCAGAATGGCGGCAGTGATAAAAATGAAATCGACATTGCTGTTGGAAATGGATACCTTCAGGCAGGCCGCAAAAGACCATATCAAACCGCTGACGGATATACAGCGAGCCAGATTATGAAACCATAGGGTGGAAAAAACGATGAGCGGAATACAGGCAACAGGTACCGCATAAAGAAAAACGAACCAGGTTTTTGCCGTGTTCACGCCGGCAAAACGAATGGAAAAAAAGATGATGGACGCCACAAGAAACACAAGCCCGACAGACAGCAGCGGAATAATAATGCGGTTGGCAAGGTGTGGCTTTTTGCCGGCAGGCTTCGGTGTTTTTTCGCTGATCAGGTCGTTGAGCGTGACTCCGTAGGCTTCGGCGATTTTTTGCAGAACAAGCACATCGGGCACTCCGTCGCCGCGTTCCCACTTTGAAACGGATTTATCGGAATAGTTCAGCTTCTGTGCAAGCTCTGCCTGTGTCAGCCCGTTTGCCTTGCGCAGAAAGCTCAGATTTTTTGACAGGTTTTGCTTCAATTCTTCCTCCGTCAAGGAAAAATCACTCCTCTACTCGTCGATTTATGCTTGACCCTATTATAATGCAAAGTTTCCCGAATTGCAAGCATAAATCGTTGATTCTGCGTGTGTTCTACTCACAGTAGAAGCGAAAAATCATACTCTATCGAAGCTGTTTTACACAATAGAGCAGATTTTTTCACCAAGAGCGTGACAAATCGGGTGTTTTGGTATACAATGAATCCATTCCCATTTCCGAAGCGGAAGGAGTACGGTATGTCAAAGGTAAAATACAACTATTATGAGGTGCAGCCGGTAGAGAGTATTGCTCACATGATCGATCTGGCTTATGAGCAATGCCCCGGAAAGGTTGCCTACAAATATAAAGCGGATAATCAGATTCGGGCTATCACATACGATGCGTTTATTGATGATGTTTATGCTTTGGGTGCGTTTCTGGCGCACAGCGGTCTGGCAGACTGCACGGCGGCCTGTATCGGGGTAAACAGTATACACTGGATCAAAGCTTATTTCACGGTGCTGCGCTCAAGCGGCTGCTTTGTGCCGATCGATAAGGAACTGCCGCCGAAGGATATGCTGCATTTGCTTGGCGACTGCGAAGCAAAGGTCATTTTTTATGATGCCAGATATGAGGAACTCCTGCGGGTGAATCGGGATAAACTGCCGAAGGTCGAGCTGTTTATCGGTTTTATGCGGGCAGAGGATGACGGCGATTTCCGTTCGTTTGCGCAGTGCACCGAAGCCGGGCGCAGCGAACAGCAGGCAAAAGAGGCATATCTTGCCTGCCGCAGTGACCCGAACGCCATGAAGCTGCTGGTCTACACCTCCGGCACAACGGGGATGTCCAAGGGAGTCATGCTCAGCGAGCACAATTTGGTTTCAAGTGTTTATTACGGCCTGCAGGTGTCCGATGTCTATGACGTCGGGCTTTCGGTTCTGCCATACAACCATACTTACGAATGTGTCAGCGATTTACTGGTGTCATTCCATCATCATTCGACTCTTTGCATCAACGAAAGCATGGTCGCCGTGCTGAAGAACCTCAAGCTCTATCAGCCGGAATATATGTATGTTGTGCCGGCTCTGGCGGAAATGTTTCACACACGGATCATGCGTGAAATGGAAGCCAAAGGGATGAAGGAAAATTTTGAAAAGCTCGTTTCCAAGAGCAATGCCATGCGCAAAATCGGTGTGGATAAACGCCGGGAGCAGTTTTCGTTTATTCACGAAATTTTCGGCGGAAAGATGAGAAAGATCGTCTGCGGCGGTGCGCCGATCCGCCCGGAGGTCGGCGAGTTTTTCGACAACATCGGTATCAGCCTGATCAACGGCTACGGCATCACCGAATGTTCGCCGCTCGTTTGCGCCAACCACGATGCCGCCAACGATTACCGTACCTGCGGGATCAAGCTGCCGTGCCTTGAATGGAGGATCGACGAGCCGAACGAAGAGGGGATCGGTGAGATCGTGGTTAAGGGCGATGTCGTTATGCTCGGCTACTATAAAAACCCCGATTTGACCGAGGAAGTGCTGCAGGACGGGTGGTTTTACACCGGCGATTTCGGCTATATCAACGACCGGGATCAGCTTGTGATTTCCGGGCGCAAGAAAAATATCATTGTTCTCAACAACGGCAAGAATATTTACCCCGAAGAAATCGAAGGCTATATTCAGGGCATTGATTATGTCAACGAAGTCATTGTCAGCGGCGAAACGGATGAAAACGGCAACGAAAGTGCTTTGCTTGCCGAGGTTTTTCTGAATGAAATCAAAACACCTGCCGAGGTGCTGCGCTCCATTCGCAACGCCTGCCGGGAGCTGCCGATATACAAGCAGATTTCCAAGGTCGTTATCCGTGACCGGGAATTTGAAAAAACAAGCACAAACAAAATCAAACGCTTAAAGAAAAAGGTTAAGGCAAACATGGCGAATGAGGAAGAGCCTGATGAGCCGAACGAGTGAGCCGGGGGAGGGAACCGAAACGGAACGGAATATGTCGCAATGGCTGATCGCTTCTGATATTGACGGCACGCTGAACACCAAGCTGCGTCGGCTTCAGCCTCGTAACCGCTATGCGATCGAACGCTTTATGCACTGCGGCGGTCATTTTATTCTGGCGTCCGGCCGCCCGGTTTCTTCGTTGGAGCGTGCCTGCCGCCTTGTTCAGCCGAATGAGCCGTGTGTGGTGCTCAACGGTGCAGGGCTGTATGATTTCAACCGCCGTGAATTTGTGTGGAAGCAGACGATGGAGCAGCCTGCCCGTGATTTTGTCAAACGAATGGCTTTGACCTGCGCCAATGGCTTAGGCGGTGTCGAAATCGGTATTTTCGGCGCGGAAAAGGTTTATCTGGTGCGTGCCGGGCTGCTGTCGGTCGGTCAAATGGTCGGTGACCAAACCGCCTATGAAATCAAGCCGATCGACGAGGTGCCTCCGGAGGACTGGTTTAAGGTCGTTTTCTGGGGTACGCCGAATGTTTTGAAAAAAATCAAAGCCGAGGCGCAAAACGAACCGGGCGGTTCTTTCATGGCAACCTCACCGGTAACCTTTGAAATGCTCAATGCCGGGGTGCACAAGGGTGTTGCCGTGATGAAATTAGCAGAGCGCATCGGCATTGAAAAACGGTTTGTTGCCGCCATTGGTGACTATTACAACGATCTTGATATGCTCAAAACGGTCGGGCTGCCCGTTTGTGCCGGTCAGGCTCCGCAGCCGATCCATGAAATCTGCCGTTATACCGCCTGCCACTGCAACAACGGGTGCGTGGCGGATTTGATCAACCGGGTGATGAATGTGACCGCTTGACAGCCGGGATCTTTCGGTGTATACTGCATCATGACAAAAGAATAAGCCGATGGGGGGCTGATGTTATCGGCTGAGATTCGGGCTGTTGAGCTCGTGACCCTTGAACCTGATCCGGATAATGCCGGCGTAGGAATCACGCAAACCACGATATTTTTTCGCCGCAGGGTTGATTCCTTCGGCGATTTTTTTGTGAAATCTGCGAGAGGTGATTTTTTATGTCAAAACGCTCCGAACAAACCAAACGACTTGCCCTGACCGGCGTTATGCTGGCGTTGGCGGTCATTCTGTCATTTTTAAGGGTGTTTGAAGCTCCCTTCGGCGGCAGTATTACAGCGTGCTCTATGCTGCCGGTCATGATGATCGCCTACACCTACGGTGTAAAATGGGGCTTGCTCACGGGGGTAATAGACGGCGTGCTGCAGGCACTGCTCGGTGCCGCCGTTTCGTCAGCCTTTGCCGGTCAGAATATCCTCGGGGTCGGTTTGATCCTGCTCATAGATTATCTGCTTGCGTTTTCGGCTTTGGGCTTCGCCGGTGTTTTCAAAGGCAAGCTGAAAAACCATACTGTTGCTTTTTCACTCGGCATTGCTTTAGCGGGTGTGATACGGCTGCTTTGGCACATTTTGTCCGGCTGTGTGCTTTACGGGCAATGGGCGAGGAGCTTTTTTGAAGAAACCTTTGTCAATTCGTTCAGTCAAAAGCTGCTTGCCAACGGCTCTGCCCGGGTGATTATTGTGGTCTACTCAACACTCTACAATGCCGCCTATATGGTTCCCGAAACGGTTATCACGATTCTTGCCGGCACCCTGTTGCTTTCATTCGTCAAGCCTGTGCGCAGGGAAATGACGGCACGGCGGTAATAATTCTTTGCTGACCGGCAAGCTCAGCAGACAGAGCGTAAACAGCCCGTTTTTTGCAGGTAAAATGCCTTGCTGCAAAAAAAGCAAATCAAAATAAAAAGGACCGCTGCATTTTTTGTAGAAATGCGGCGGTTCCTTTTTTCGGCTTATTCGTTTTGCTTTGCTTTCGGATAGGGTTTGCTTTCATCTGTCAAATTCAAAATATAGTCAACACTCGTATCATACAGTCTGGATAGCTTGATCAGCACCGATGTCGGCAGGTCGTTTTCACCTGTTTCATATTTTGAATATCCCGTTTGTGACATACAAAGGTATTTTGCAACCTGTGTCTGATTCCAATCCTTATCCTCCCGCAGGCTTCGGATCCTTTCATACATATGATTCACCTCAAAAAAATTATAAAGAACCGCTAAACAGCTATTGACAAATAACCTGAAGCAGGTATAATATCGTTTGTAATTTCTAAAATCGGGTTAATTGTAATTAACTTGATGTGCAGTGAGTGCTTCGAATTGGCAAACAATACATATTCGATAAACATTTTATCGTTATATATATTTTGTTAAATTGACTTTTGTTGCTTGAGTTCATAAGTAGCAAGACAAGGGGTGATGTTCAAGGGAAATGAATATGTCTTTGTTAGCAAGATGCTACACTCAAAAAAGACGAAAAAATGGAAATCGAAAAACACTGCCCTGTATCACAGGTGCAAAAGCAGGAGGTAAACATGAAAAATTCATTAAAAAAAGTACTGAGTGTCATTTGTGTTTTGTCATTAACGGTTACAATGTTTGGGATGAACTCAAAGGCGGTTAGCCAATACACTCTGTCTGGCACGGTTATGACCAATGAATATCTATCGTTATCCGTTAGTAGTTCTAATGGAAGATTTACCATTGGAACTACAGAAGGCAATCCGGATATTACAACAGACAATAACAAAAAAATGTTATATGGCTGGCCGTCAACGGGCACATCATACACAACGGTTGTAGTTGACAATAATGTCAAAAAATATGGGGATGATGGTTTTACTCAAGCACCAGCGTTTGATACAGCCAATGGCTCAAACACTTCTGTTGCCACGTATGGTGATATCACTGTCCGACAAATTTTATCAGTTATCAACAACAATTCAACAGATAGGGAGGATGTTGTTGAGATAAAATATGAAGTAACCAACAATGGAACACAGTCACATAATTTTGGTACAAGAATTATGCTTGACACAATGCTTGGTGGAAATGACCATGCTCCGTTTAGAATCCCGGATGTTGGATCTGTTACAACGCAAACCGAATTTACGGGAGATAGTATTCCTCAATATTGGCAGGCGTTTGATAGTCTGACTGATCCAAAAGTTGTTGCACAAGGCTCTTTCTTAAGATCAAACACCAACAAACCTGACAAAGTTCAGTTTACCAATTGGGCTGAAGTTAGTAATACGGCTTGGAATTGCCCGATTTCAGCAGGTAGTTCAAACGGTGATAGTGCAGTTACAGTAACTTGGTACTCTAAGCCTATTGCTGCTGGCGAAACTAAAACTTATGTAACTCATTACGGTTTAAGTGAATTAGTGCAAGATCTTAAACCGCCGCTTGCTGTAAGTTTGTATGGTGACAGCACAATTTCAATTTCAAATGGTACTTATTCACCAAACCCGATTACTCTGACTGCTTATATTCAGAACATCGGGAATGGAAATGCAGAAAATGTCCGTGCAGTTCTGGTACTTCCGAATAGTAGCAATCTCAGCATAAATAACACAGACCATGTTACAGAAAACATTGGTACTTTAATCCCGGGGCAGGAACATCAGTGCTCTTGGAAAATCAATGTTAAATCTGTTTCGGCAGAAACCATAGAAATGATAGGTGTTAAGGTTGTTGCTGACGGATTAGAGGACAAAACACTTATCAAGTATATTACAATTCCGGCAATCGGAAAAGACAACAGAATCTTATGGGGTTCGCAAAAGCGTAATGGTTCTTGGACGGGTGTCGACAATCTGAGTTTTATTAATTCACCTGATAACTTCTTCAAACGAACTGATGGTAACAACTGGAAAGATTACAACTATCATATTTCGGACGAATATTTTAATATGCTTGCAAACGGAATGAGTAATACCGTTTGGACTCAGCTTAATAATAAACGAAATGCAACCTGGGGAGGATCTTGCTATGGAATGAGTTGTGTAGTATCATTGACAAAAAATGGTAATCTTACTCCAAGTAATTACAAGAGCAGGGCAAAAGTGGCACATGATTTGAATAAACCTGTGGATAACAAAAAGGTTGAGAATCTTGTGAATTTTTATCAATTAATGTGTCAACTTCCTGATTGGCAGGATATAATTAAAACCTTTTCTAATTCAAGTGTTGAAGAATCAACAGTTCTAAGAGATTTAGTATCTGAAGTACGAAAAGTTCAAAACGGAGGACTTCCGGTTGTTATTTGCTACAGTTGGCGAACAAATGAGCTTGATGAAAACAATAACCATAAGGGTGGCGGTCATGCAGTAATTGGATATGAACTTGCAGAAGTTAGCGAGCAAATAAATGATGTAACCTATCGCTACAGGGTCTCTATATGTGATCCTAATAAATCGGCATATTCATATCTGTATATCAGTTCGGATTTTAAAAATTGGCAGTATCCTGGTGGTCTAAATACAACTGGCGATGGAAATAATGACTCTGTATGGATTGAAAATGGAGTAGAGCATAAGACTTTATATGCAGCTATTTCAACATTGAATTTGATTGACTTAATTAATCCAGAAACTGGTACGAATCGTACAATTATGAAAAACTATAACAGCAATTTTATTTCTTCTTATTCATCTCCTAATTTCTATGTATTGGATGAGACCGGAAACCGCGCAGATAGTCAATCCCTGTATTCAGCTGATGGTTCAAATCTGTATACATACTTAGCAAACGGCAACACTTTTAGAGTTATTCCTGAAGTAGAAAACGAAGATATATGCTGTTCGTTAGTTTTATCAAATAGTTCAGTAGATATTAATGCATCCAATGTCAATTCATTGAGTGTCAAATCTAACGGTGAAGTGTCTTTTTCTGGTAATGATTCAAATTGTAATCTTTCATTGACCCTCAATGATGAAATACTGCCCTTGAACTATTTCAGACTAAATATTTCAGGTGACAATATAAATTCTTATAGCACATCTGTTACAAGCGATGGCGTTGTTCTTGCGGGAGATAATTTGAGTAACACGACCGTCGTTGCAACCAATCGGTCGCAATCCGCAAAGGTTACGATTGCGACAGATGAAACTTCTGTTATGCTTCGTGATGTAGATGAGGATACGATTGGTGTTTATGTTGATCAGGATCACAATGGATCGTATGAAACCGAAATTGCTCAAAGCGAGATTTTTGAGTCCTCAAATGACACGAGCTTTTGGGCTAATTTACTTGAGTTTTTCAGAGTCATAATTGATTTCTTTAAACAGATTTTCGGCTTATCTTAATTAAATAAGCCACAGTGATAACATCGCTGTAGCTTACCTAAATCAACAAGAGGCTGTGCAAAATAATAATTCACCACAGCCTCCTTTGTTTTCTCTTATGGGACAGCAAACCCGCCGCATTCCCGAGCCAAATCGGAAATGCGGCGGGTGTTTTGGTTATTTTACTTGTGATTTTTGATGAAATATTTATAGAACTTGACGCTGGCGGCAAGCTCGGGGATGCCGATGTTTTCGTTGGCGGCGTGCATCGCCGAAAGCTGCTGTTCGGTCATTTTGATCGGGCAGAAGCGCAGGCAGCTGTCGCTGAGCACTTCAAACTGGCGGCAGTCCGTGCCGCCGGTCATCAGGTAAGGCAGACCGCCTGCATCGGGGTAACATTCACCGATGCACTTCATCAGATAGGCAAATTCCTCACCGTCGAGCTTGGCGCAGGCGGAAGCATCTCTTGCGTACAGCACCTCAAATTCCAAATCATATTTTTTCGCAATCTTTTTCAGAACCTTGAGGGATTCTTCCGCATTCTGATGCTCGGACGGACGCAGGTTGCACACCACATAGGCTTCATCGGGGATAACATTCGGGGTCAGCGAGCCGCCCGACATCGTGAACGCAAAGGTGGTGGAAAGGAACGCTTCGCCGAACGGTGAAGCCTTCGGCAAAACGAATGTGAGCAGCGGACCGAACAGCCACAGGTTGGCGAGCACCAGCCGCAGCGGAAAGCTCATGTAGGCCGCCGCACCCTCGAACATCGCCTTGACCATGGGGGAAATGGCGCACTTGAACGGATGCTTCTTTTCCATTTCGGTCACAAAAGCGGAAAGGCGTGCAATGGGCGTGTTTTTCGGCGGTGTGGAAGAATGACCGCCGTTGCCCTTGGCTTTGATTTTTACATCAATATAACCCTTTTCCAGCACGCCGACAGCCGCCGCCCAACAGGACATACCGGGCAGCATCCCTTTCATCAGCGCACCGCCCTCATCCATGCACAAATCCAGCCGGATCCCCTTGCTTTGCAGGTATTCAACGGCTTTTTCAACACCGCCGCCCGAGATCTCCTCGTTGACGGAGGAGAAAAGATAAACATCACACGGCGGTTCATAGCCCTCTGCCAGCAGTTCATCCATTGCCTGAAATTCCGCCATCACGGTGCATTTGCAGTCCATGGCACCACGGCCGAATACAATATCTTCTTTGATCAGGCCGGAAAACGGGTCATGCTCCCACCCTTTTTCTTCGGCAGTCACCACATCCTGATGACCCATGAGCAAAATGCCGTTGCGTTTGGGGTCTTTGCCCGGCAGACGGAGCAGAATGTTGCCGTCCAGATCGGTACATTCCATTTTTTCAAATACATGAGGGAATTTTTCCCGCATGACCTGCTGCAAACGGCGAAACTGCGTCAGATCCGTGTTGCCGCGCAGCGACACGGTCGGCACCTGCACCATGGCAGAAAGTGTTTCGGCATATTTCTTTGCTTCTTCGGGGGTTGCCTGCACGGCGGGAGCGTTGGTTTTGTCCGGAGCTTTGATTTTGACGGCACGCACGCAGCACACCGCCAGCAGCACGATCAGCACGGCGATCAACGCCGCAATTATGTAGGGAATCATTTGATCCATCCTTTCCGGTAAAGCAAAATGGTACTTAATCCGCCGATAACCACCATGACAAACACCATGATGGAAACATTGGAGGTCAGCTGCGGGAAGAGCATGAAAATAAGGATCGCACTGAGCATCGGAATAATGGCGGTTTTCGGTGCATCGTAGGCATATTTGCAGCCGAGCGCACCGAACATGGCAGGCATTACCGTTTTGAATGCCGGGAGCATGACCGGACTTTCCAGAACGGGTGTGAGCGGAGCGATGAGAAAAACGCCCAGAGCCAGCACCAGCGTTGTCGTCAGCGCACTGGTTGCAATGGAAATAGTGGACACGATCTCGTTTTCCGTTGTGCCGACCTTGGTGTCCATCAGGCGCCTTGCATTCATGGCGCAGGGAATTTTCAGATTCGACAGGTTGCCCGTGATAAAGCCGAGGTAGGTTCCGCCTGTGCCGAGCAGCGGTGCATAAGCGATCAGCTCCGCCAGACCCGAGGGAACATCCATGAGAATGATCGGCACAAATGCCATCCAGAACGCTTTTGACAGATTCGGTTTCGTGCCCAGAATCAGGGAAATGCCGACCGGGAACGAAATCATAACGACGATCATCACCGCAGTCCAGAATCGACCCGAACGGTGTATTTTGTTTGAATAGACTTCCATATCCGCAGAAACGGTTGCGTTATTGTTCATGTTTTTCCCTCCTTATTCAACAAATGCGGAAAGCGTCGGGAACAGATACTGCCCGGCAATGCTTGCCGCCATACCGACTAAAATGCTCAAGGCAAAGGAATAGTTTTCCAGCCAGTCGAGCTTTTTCTTTTTGATCAGCACGGTCAGACCGAGCATCACCGCCGCCGAGCACACCGCCGCAACCACATAAAGCACATTCGGTGTGCGGAGGACAGTTTGCTCTGCACCGTCGATCACCTTGGTCAATTCCATCGTGCGCAGCTTGCCGAAAGCGTCACCGATATAGGCACTGACCATGCCCAGAAAAACACCGCTGAACAGCACATCCGTAAAGCGTGCATCCTTTGTGGCGGCCGCTGTCATCTTTTTCTGATAGGACTTATAGAAAAACAGAATGAAGAAAGAGGTCGTCATAACACCGAGCGTCATGGCAAATGCGATCGAAGCAAAGTCGGCTTTTGTCATCAGTGCAGACGGCAGTTCGCCGAGCCCGAGGCTCTTGGCGACATTGTTAGCCGCCGGGGCTTCGTATTGAAGCGAGCCGACGATGGAAAGGCGCACCCACGGCAGCGGTACACCGAGTGCCGGCACCAGAGCCAGAACGCCGACCAAAATGGCCACGGACGGCATCAGGGTAAAGGTTGCGCTCGAAATGATCACACGGCGCAGTTTTTTCATGTCCATTCCGACTTTTTTTCCCTGCCGCCAGGCACGCACCAAAAACAGCAGGGCTTGAAACACGACAAGCCCGATGATGCCGGCAGCCAGAAGATACATCGGTGTGGAGTTGGTCAGTTGATTCATGGTTTCACTCATGGAACAAACACCTCCGCAAAAAATCTTTTCTATTATAACACTGTTTATTCTATTTGTATAGTTAAAAAATAAAAAATGCGGAAAACGGTCGAAAAGAGTAACCTCCATTCGCGTATTTCCGCAGGTTGATTCAACGATATTGTTTTCCCTGTACGATTTCATGCTGCTGCAGATACCGGTTGAGGCGGTTGAGAACTTCTTTTTTGTTTGCGCTCCACAGCGGCGCAAGCAGCTCCCGTTTGGCTCCGTCCCCCGTCAGCCGGTGAACCACCATGTCCGGCGGCAAATGCTCCAGACACTGCGCAACCAAAGCGATGTATTCTTCCTCCTCCAAAACAGAAAACGCACCTTTTTCATAAAGAGAAGCCAAATCGGTGCCTTTGAGCACATGGAGCAGCTGAAGCTTAATGCCGTCCGCCGCACTGTGCGCCACATAATCCACCGATTCCAGCATCTGCTCTTTTGTTTCGCCGGGCAGACCGAGAATCAGATGAACGATCACTTCAATGCCGTTGGCTTTCAGCTTTTTTAATGCTTCATCAAAACAGGGCAGGGCATAGCCCCGGCGAATAAAAGCGGCACTTTCCTCGTGAACGGTTTGCAGACCAAGCTCCACCCACACGGGTTTGATCCGGTTGAGCCGTGCCAGCAGAGCCACCACATCATCCGGCAAGCAATCGGGTCGGGTCGCGACCGAGAGAGCCACCACATCCGGCACGGCAAGAGCCTGCTCAAACAGCGGACGCAGTTTTTCGACCGGCGCATAGGTGTTGGTGTAATCCTGAAAATAGGCAATATATTTGGCTTTGCCTGCTTTGACGGCGACGAGTTTTTTTGCCTGTTCGATTTGCTGCGCCACATCACCGCACGGCTTTGCGGCGAACTCACCCGAACCGCCTTTTGAGCAAAAAATGCAGCCGCCCGTACCCACTGTGCCGTCCCGGTTCGGGCAGGTCATGCCGCCTGATATGGCAAGCTTATATACTTTACAGCCAAACCGCTGTTTCAGTGCCGTATTCAGTGAGCGGTAACACAGATCCTGTTCGTTCATATCACTTGAGCACAACAATCGTCACGCCGTTTTCACCCTCGCCGAAGGTACCGAGCCGGAAGCTTTTCACGCAGGTGCTTTTGCGCAGATAATTCTGCGTGGCGGTGCGCAGCGCACCCGTGCCTTTGCCGTGGATAATCGTAAATTCGCTCAATCCCGTGCGCAGACCGTAGTCGATAAAACGGTCGATTTCCAGCAGCGCATCATCGACGGTCATGCCCCGCAGATCCAGCCGGGTGTCGGCACTCATCACCGCTTTTTCGGATAAGTGGTCACCCTGACGGCGAGGCTGCGAAGCCTTTTCTTTGACTTTTCCGTTCAGCAGGCGCAAGTCCTCCACCTTTACACGCATTTTGGCAGAGCCTGCCATTACCGATACATTTCCGTTTTTATCCGGTGCGCTCAGCACGGCCGCCTGTTTGCCGAGGGTACGAATCAGCACCGTATCACCGGCCACCAACGCACGGGGCAGGACATAATCCTCGTCATCGTCAAAATTTTCAACGGGGTCAGCGGCTTCTTCCATGGCATCCATACCTTTTTTGATAGTTGCTCTGGCACGGCGAGCCAGCTCTGCCAGATCCTTTGCTTTTTCTTTTTCCTTTT
>JAZUJI010000143.1:0-2984 GCA_045642685.1 Acutalibacteraceae bacterium
TCGGTAAACTCCGCCATGGTCTGAACGGTGTTTGCGGTTGCTATCATACAGTTGATCCAGAAATTATGGCCGTTGATCGTTTCTTCGTTCATCCAATGCGTTGGGATCATTCCGTTTTCATGCTGAACACGGGTGATGGAATCCGTCAATGCTTTGGCCTTTGCAAGGTGCAGCTCACCTCTGCCGGCTTTATACATGGAAAGAAATGTCGTGATCATATTGGCGGCACTTGCATCGATCGGTACATACCAGTTGTATTGTTCAAGCGCACAGGGAAGCGGCCACAGCGAGGTATCGTCACAGTCTTTGTTCCACGGAGCCGGTCTGTTCCAGACAACAAACTGGTCTTCGATAAAACGCATCAGATCATCTGCGATTTTCATTCGGTTCTCATCGTCGGCATAGTATTCTGCATAATACCGGATCAGTGCCGATGCACCGTAGTGGGTCAGGTTGGAATAGTTGGCAGAAAGTCCGCTGTCCTCAAACTGTCCTTCCCAGTCGTAGCGCACAAGTGCATTTTTCTCGATATATGAAATTGCATGATCCGAAAGAACTTTCCATTTTTCATCGCCTGTGCGCTTGTAAAGCATCATCAGAAACGGCACGATGTTCGACAGAGGGTCGCAGTAATGATCGCTGACGGGTTTTCCTGTTTCACAGTCGATGATCAGATACCAGCTTCCGTTTTTTTGTACATTCTCCAGATAAAACTCTGCGATTTTTATGGCGGCATCAAGATACTTGGCTTCGTTTGTTTTTTCTTCAACAAGCAAATATGCCTTGCCCACATAAGACGGGTAGAGCATCATGATCGTATTGCATCTTTCCGCAACGACCGTACCGGCAAAGTGCTTCTCCGCAGCTTCGCAGTAATCCAGCTTATATGTGGGCGGCACCCCTTTCATCGGACCGTCACACGGCGTTATTGTCAAAAGATAATCCGCCGCACTTGTTGCGATTTTCAGTGCATCATCCGCTTTTTCGGGGCAAAGTGCCATATAGTTGAGCATCGCTGTGATGATTGCCGAATGGGTTTTGCTCGGATAAACATTCAGAATGTAGTCCGGGTCGGGAGTACCGTTGTCAAGCCAGTAACGAATAAAATCGAGATTCATGATATAGTCAAACGCCCGGGCGGCACATTCTTTGTAGGAGCATTTTGCTTCGGGTAAGTCTGCCCGAAACGGTGAAAGCTTAAAAAAGGTTCTTGCGCCGATTAAAGCTCCCTCGCTGTTATCTTTTTTTACAGCACGGACGGTCAGTTCGACCACACCCTCCGGCAATTCCTCCCATATTTCCGTAAGCAAAGCCGATGGCTTCGGTGCATCGAATGTATGGATCCCGCCGGTTTCATCCCTGGCGGTGAACCGGTATTTCTCATATCCGGGTATGGACTGAAACTGAAAAGACGGAACATACATGAACTGAAACGACTCCGGATTCCAGAACGGTCTGCCGGGACCGCCGCCGTGATGAGCGGTCGTTGTTCCGCTGCAGCACTCTTTTTGCGCCTGTTTTGCAAGTTCTTCTTTTGTCATAAAAGTCACCTCATTTATGTTGTCAAAAGCCTGTATCGTCAAAAATCTCTCCCTCTCCGTCTTTCTGATAAAGACGGATCCAGTCGATTTTATAGGTGATCGGCCACTGGGTTTTACTGTTTACAGGGAGATTTTTCCAAGAGGAATTTTCGGTGAAAATGAAATTGTTGAAAATGATGTAAACGGGGTCGTGGAAGCCCTCCATTCCGTCAGCTCTGTCGCCGAAATCCTGCGACAAATCATATCGGCAGTATATCTTGCCGTCAACGGTAAAATATAGCTCCTCGGGAGTCCAGCCGAAGCCGTAGAGATGATATTCGTGATTGAGGTTCAGACTTCTTTTGAATTTATAGCTCCATTTTCTGCCGCCTGCATGATAATGCTCGTCCCCGGAATACCATTTATGAATGTCTGAACTGACGGTATTTTTTGTGTTGTAAATTTCAAACATATCTATTTCCGCCATATAGGAAGCTTTGCGGTGAATATCCTTTGACTGCATCCAGAATGACGGCCAGCAGCCTTCGACAAAAGGCACATTTGCATACATTTCCAGGTAACCGTATCGGAAACTCATAATACCGTCTGTCGTTACCGATGTGTTTGTGGAATATGTATTGTCGGCTTCTTTCCATGTTCGCATAACAAGGTTGCCGTTTTCAACCGTTACATTGCGTTCAGCCGTGGTGTTTTTAATATCACTCTGACTCATTTTTGCCCGGAAATTCCATTTGGTCCGGTCAACAGAATCAGAATTAAATTCGTCATTCCACACAAGCCGCATTTCACTTCCGTCATCGGGAGCGGGAATCGTTCCCGGCGGCTCGGCAGGTGCTTCAACGGGTTTATTACCGAAAAGCTCTCTGAAAAAATCGCCGATATGGCTGAAGAAAGCAAGAACTTTGCTGATTGCGGATTGAATCCATGAACCCAATTCCCGTGACTCAGAAGAAAGCACAACAGCAGGGGAATCAGCCGCCGCAAAAACAGGCATAGCAACAGTAAACAGCAAAACAAATGTCAAAATGACCGAAATAACCCTTTTCATAAAATGTATCCTCATTTCATTGCTTGCTCATCAAGCATCTACTTTCTTACCTGAAACGGTTCTCCCGTGGCTTTTCGGTGAAAAATGAACGAATCATACCATTATAGAATTCTTTCTCCGCCGTGCAGCTGCGGATAGCGGGATGCGAATATGTATTGTGGTTTCTCTTTGAATTCAAGCTTGAAAACAGCCACTCCTGCGTGTTTATCCGGGCAGTCCTTCGGCAGATTTTTAATGATCAGTCTGTGTTCAAGGGCTTCAAATTCAAGCTCCTCGCCTGTCGCAAGAAGAGTGATCCTTTCAGGCGGAACAACATACCCGCCAATACCGATTTCCGGCTTTCCGCACCAGATCAAGTCGGATCGTAGCCATGTCGTTCTGTGAGCCAAGGAGTT
>JAZUJI010000144.1:0-3914 GCA_045642685.1 Acutalibacteraceae bacterium
TCTTCCTAAGACCGCTTGGCCTCCGACTTCATCCGATTCGGGGTTCGGGCCGGGGCCGGGTGCGGCAGCACTGAAGATATTGTTAAAAATGCCGTTGGATTCGGTTGTATTGCCGGAATCTTTAACATAAGAACTCTTTTCTTCATCCCACTTACCGCCGTTGACTTTCTTGTTGTCGTAGGTTACTTCAAAGACCGTGTCAAAAGTGCCGTCTTCAGCACCGTTTACGATATAAACAGTCAGAGTAGCTTTCTTCGAGTCATAAGTCAGACCGGCAAGATCGTTTGCACCGGTGAGGGAAAGCTCATAAGTGAAAACACCGACACCCTTGATGCTTGAGGCATCAAGAATAAATTCGGCAAATTTCACATCTTCTTTTTCCGTGCTTTCGGCAAAGCTCAGGGTTGCTTTATTGTCCTTGTTGGTGAAGGTCGGTGCGTCAGCGGTCGTAAGCTCAGTCATAGCAACATCCTTGCACGCACTCACTGTAACGGTGAAGTCCTCAGAGGGCTTCGTTGTGCCGGAATTCGCTGCCGTGTAATACACGGGCACATTGAATTTCGGGTTGATAACTTCGCCTGCAAACGCAGTTGCAGACAGCGCAAACACCATAATAAGCGTTAACGCCAGAGATAATGCTCTTTTCATGGTTTACCTCCTAAAATCTGTGAATGAATTTATATTTGCTTCCCGTGTGAGGGGAAGAAAATAACTAAATACTGCGGCGGCGAAACAAAGAAATGATTTTCCCTTCAACGCCGTCCATGGATATCGAGCCGTAATCCCGGCTGTCTTTGCAGCGGGTACGGTAATCGCAGAGAATGAAACAGCTGTTTTCCGGCACCGTTAATTTCAGCTCGGCACCGTTTTTGAAGTAGGTCGGATACAGGATCTGACCGATTTGGATCGTGCCGTTGACAAGCAGTGTGCCTTCTTTTGTAATTTGGACTAAATCGCCTTCAAAAGCCAAAACACGACCGACCTGCCGTTTGCCGTCTGCCCGGAAAACGACCGTGTCGTGCTTTTCGTATTTCTTCTGCAGACGGTAGGCGATAACCAGATCGCCGTCACGCATGGCGGGATACATGGAATTACCGCTGACCTGACAAACCAGAAAAATCTGCGTGAACAGCAAAACCGTGACCAAAGCGATAATAAATACACGCACAAGCAGGTTTTGATATCCCTTTTTTATAAACAGAGCATTTCGCCTGTTTCGGATGACTTCGGCGGCAGAGGAATCACTCATGCTTTTCCTCCAGACCCAGCAATGTATCGTAACGCACCCGTTCCGCCATCAATGCTGCTTGATAGAGGGAATCCAGCTCGTTGATTTTCTTCCAGACATCCTGTTCGTCAACACCGCCGAAAACGGTCTTTTTGAAGCGCACTTTTTTCAGCCACCGTGTAATTTCACGCATTTGGCGGCTTTCGGGCAGATCATCTTCTGAGTTTTTGGTATCATTTTTATCGGTCATCAATATCCACACTCGCTTTTTTCTTTCGAATAATAAGTGCAGCAGCGACAATAACAACCAGAGCTAAAACCAGAGCATAGGGCAAATATTCAAGAATAACGCCGGTTTCAATGGTGAAGTTTCTGGCATTTCTGAATTCAACCGTTGTGTCACCGTTCATTTGGATCGAGTATATCCCCTCAACCGGGTCGATCGGTTTTCCGTTGACATATACCACAACATTGTATCCGCTGATTTCTTTCTGAGAGATGACAACGGTCGAACCTAAATCAACATCTTCATAAACGGCGGATTCTTTATGACGGAGCGAGGGTGTGACCTGCTTGGCACTGGCTTGGTTGTAATAATGAATGTCGTAATCAAATTTCAGCGATTTGTCTGCCATGTTTCCGCTGAGCTTGTTGATAACCGTCAGCTTTGTCATATCCAAAGAGGTTTTTGCGTTTGTAACGGTAATTTCCATGTCTGCCGTAACGGAAAAGGTTGCGGAAATATCCTCACCGGTGCCGGTGAAGACCTGAGGCTCGGAGACACCATCGGAAAAAGTAACGGTGTAGCCCTTCGGAACGCTCTTTTCGGTGACAGTAACCGTGCTCGGTCGCTCATCTGCTGCGACCAGAATATTCTGGATCACACTGCTGGATTGACCGTTACCGAGAGTAAAGGTCTCGTAAGTTCTGGGAGCGGTAACGGATTTGGAATAGTTGTTGGCATCCGGCTGCAAATAACCGGTGATGGCGGCGGTGACCGAAACATCAAAGCCAAAGGTCGCATCTTCCGGAATATAGCCCTCACACTTTTTGGTAATTTTGATATTGGTCGGAATGTCGGTCGTCGGAATCGGGAACTTGGTTTCCGACTGTGCACCAGTAGACGCATCGGGAGGAGAAATAACACCCGAACCGGGCAAGTTGGTGGCAACACCCGTGCTGCCGTGATCGCTGACTGTCTTAATGGGGATTTCAACAATCAGCTTGTACGCATCTTTGCGGAGACTTGAAACACCGTCAATGATCTCCAGACCGCACCAGTTGTTTGAAAAATCAAATCCCTTGACCTCAACCGTCTGAGTTTCGGTGTTGTAGGTAATGTTGTCGGAACTTTCGCTTAGAAGCTCATCTGTAATATCAATTCTATCGCCCCATGCGGAGGGCTTTCCGTCAGCACCGAGAGCGATGCATTGCGCTTTATACACACGAATGTTTTCCGGCTTGGAATCAAGTGCAAATTCATTGGTAATAATGTCGCGGATAATCGTTTCTTCAGTATATCTTGTAGGAATCGAGCCGGATGTCATATTGCTGACCGTCAGGCTGAATGCATCGGAAATCGAATTATCGTTGCCCTCAACAAAATACAGCTTTTCTCCGTCTTTCACCGGATCGCCCGGCTTCTTCATCGTGTCTGCCAACGGATACGCCGACGAAATGTATTTCATACATTTTTCACCGTCTGTACCCGTTTTGTTTTTGGGATTATAGAAGACGGAGTAGATATAAGCCCCCGTGTTCTTTATCAGCTTTGCGGAAGCAATACAATCGTTGCGGGTTTCCGCAATCGAATAATCATTCTGGTTGTATGTCGGGTCACCGTCGCTGAAAATAATTACATTTCTGTTTTTGCCGCTTTTAGTGGATTTTTTAAGGAACTCGGCAGCCTTGTCAAGGCCGCTCTTGATAGAAGTTTCCGAGCTTGAATGCTTAATGCTGTTAAGCGTTTCAAGGATTTTATCGGACTGCGAAAGGGATGTTAATTCGAGGATGCAGGATTCATATTCATTGTCGTTGATATTGGATTTGACCTTTTCAACAACGCCGGCAGCAAACGGCACAACGGCAATATTGCAGTTTGAGGCATCATCGCCAAATGTGTCGGTAAGCTTCTGCACAAATTCGGCCGCAGCAATTTTCAGCAAAGAACACTTGAAGCAGCGAATAAGCTTATATGTCTGATTTGCGGTGATTGCCTGCCACGAACCTGTTCCGTTGGAGCCTGTCGCCTTGAAGTACTGCCAGCTTCCGTTGTAATACCTCATAGCACCGTACCCGAACGGCATACCGCAATCGCCCGAGTAGGATTGCGTCCCGTCGCAATAACGATCAAGACACGGCGTTTCACCGGTCGCAATATTCCAATAATACGCATGGTTGATATACCAGCGGTTTACCTGCTTTACAACATTCTTGTCCGTACTGCTTTCGTTATAGGGGCATTTGCCCACATTACCGCCGATAGTTATGTTCAAAGCCGAAAGAACACTGTCAATATCGGCACCTTTTTTCCACGACACAACATCACGGACTTCGCTCAGTGAGCCGGAAACATCCAGAACCAGAACCGCATCAATGGGGTCATAAGACTTTGTAACAATACGCTCACCGGTTGCGTAGGTTTCCAGCGTGAGGTATCCTCTGTCAAGCGAATCCGGAGAAGGTG
>JAZUJI010000145.1:0-19233 GCA_045642685.1 Acutalibacteraceae bacterium
ACATGGCTACGATCCGACTTCTGGTGTATCTCGGTGAGGATGACGGAATTGTGTGTTTTGAGCAGAGCTGTCCGATCAGCAAATTCACCGAAATGAGCGGTTTGCCGCAGGAGGCTTCCTGCCGCATTTCGGCAAAAACCGATTATGTGAATTGCCGGGCTGTCAATCCGAGACGAATTGATGTGCACGGGTGCGTAACGGTTTTATTTTCAGCTTACGGCAAAGAAAAGACGGATGTGCTGACTGCCGCACCGACAGACGGATTATTTTTGAAACAGGATAATTTGCAAACCTATGATTTTACCGGTTCTTCCTCAAAACTGTTTGAAATGAGCGATTCCATAACCGTTGCATCGAATCAGCCGGCAGTTAAGGGCGTGATCCACACGCAGGCATTTCCGATCGTGAAAGATGTTAAAGCTGTGAACGGAAAAGTTCTGATTCGCGGCGATGTGCTGGTTCGAATCTGTTATTGCGGCGAAGACGGAAGCATCGGAAAAGCGGAACATACCATGCCTATCAATCAGATTGCGGAGGTTGACGGCATAACAGAGGACAGCTTGTGCGATGTCCGGCTTACGGTTTGCTCGATCGATGCACCGTTCAAAGCGGATGCAAGCGGTGAACTGCGCCGGGCAGAGCTTGCAGTGACAATGCGGGCGGATATTTTTGCCTATTCCTCTCTTTCTATTCCGGTTGCCACAGATGCTTATTCGGTAAGTGACGGTCTGGATACAGAGCTGCGCCGTATTAAGGCTTTTTCGGTTTGCGAAAAGGCGGATGAGCTGTTTGTCGTTCCGTGTGAGCTCGATTTTTCCGATGCACCGGTGACAGAGCTGCTGGATGTCTGGTGTGACGGTATTACGAGCCTGTTTGATGAAACAAAACCATCGTTTGAAGTGTGCGGAACGGTGTCACTTTGCCTGTTGTATCGGGACAGTGAGGGAAGGTTTGCGCTGGCGCACCGTGCCTGCGATTTTTGCATAAAAAAAGACCTGACGAAGAAGAACGGAAGCTTTTCGTTTGAGCCGTGGCTTTGTGTGAATGAAATACAGCTTACTTCAAACGGGTCAAGCGTGACCGGAAATCTTCAGCTGCATTTGCGTGGCTGCATCTTTGAAAAACAGGAATTTGATGTGATTGGGGAATTGCGTGCCGATGAAACAAAGTCAGTGAAAAATGCGGCAGCCATTACCGTTTATTTTGGGTCGAACGGCGAGGAAATCTGGGAAATCGCCAAGCGTTATCATACCTCCTGCGAAGCTGTAAAGCAGAGGAATCGCCTGGTCGGCGAGCGAATGGATCATGACGGCATTTTAATTATTCCCAAGATATGAACGGAGGAAAAGAACATGGATCAGAAAAGTATTTATTCCGATATCGCACAACGCACGCAGGGTGATATTTATATCGGTGTTGTCGGACCGGTTCGTACAGGCAAATCGACCTTCATCAAGCGGTTTATGGATGAATTGGTGCTGCCGAATATCGAACATGAATATAAACGGGGGCGTGCAACAGATGAAATGCCTCAATCGGCTTCAGGGCGTACCATTATGACGACGGAGCCGAAATTCATCCCGGAGGAAGCCGTGCCGATCGCTTTGCAGGATGGCGCAAAAATGAAGGTGCGGCTGATCGACTGCGTTGGCTATATCGTACCGGGGGCACTCGGTTATATTGAAAATGAGCAGCCACGCATGGTGAAAACGCCGTGGTACGAGGAAGAGATCCCGTTCAATATGGCGGCGGAAATCGGCACGCAAAAGGTCATCAACGAACATTCCACCATCGGTCTTGTCGTGACAACTGACGGCAGCATCAGCGAAATTGAACGGTCGGATTACGCCGAGGCAGAAAAACGGGTCATTGATGAACTGAAAGAACTCGGCAAACCGTTTTTGGTTCTTCTTAACTGTAAACAGCCCAAGAGTAAAGCGTCACAGGCACTTGCGCAGGAGCTGATGACCGCATATGGCGTGCCGGTAATGCCGGTCAACTGTAAAACCGTTACGGAAGAAGAAATCAAGGAAATCCTCCGCCAGGTTTTGTTCGAGTTCCCGATCAAAGAAATCGGTGTTCAGCTGCCCGGCTGGATGATGAGTCTGAGCCCGACACACGAAATCCGAAAAGGAATTGATGAAACGGTTTCGCAGGCGGCGCAGGGATTAAAACGGGTGCGGGATGTTGCGGATTTTGCACAAAAAATGTGCGAATGCAGTTATGTTGAAAAATCCGAGATCATTCATATGGATCTGTCGGACGGAAGTGCCGGTGTGCGCCTGGAATCTGCGCCCGAACTTTTTTATCGGGTGCTTAGCGAAGTGACGCAAACAGCAATACCCGATGAGCAGGCGCTGATGAATGAGCTGCTGGAAATGAACAAAATAAAAAAAGCCTATGAAAGGCTTAAAAATGCTTTGGATGAAGTCGAAGCGACCGGTTATGGTATTGTGATGCCGTCGCTGGAAGAGCTGACGCTGGAGGAACCCGAAATTATGAAGCAGGGCGGAAAATACGGCGTGCGCTTGCGTGCTTCTGCGCCGTCCGTTCACATGATGCGTGCCGATATCACCACGGAGGTGTCTCCGATCGTCGGTTCGGAATCGCCGGGCGAGGAATTGGTCAACTATCTGCTGAAGGAATTTGAAAGCGACCCGCTGAAAATATGGGAATCGAATATTTTTGGCAAATCATTGAATGAGTTGGTCAATGAGGGACTGCACAATAAGCTGTGCCGTATGCCGACCGAGGCGAGAATGAAGCTGCAGCAAACGCTTGAAAAGGTCATCAATGAGGGATGCAGCGGTCTGATCTGCATCATTTTGTGAGAAATCGGCGGGATTGTTCTACGGCAAGTGCATCGCACCGCTCGTTTTCAGCGTGACCGTTATGCCCTTTGATCCAGACAAATTCCACATCATGCTCCGCAAGCAATTTCAACAATTCTTCCCACAGGTCGGCATTCAACGCCGGCCTTTTGTCTTTCTTGACCCAGTTGTTCTTTTTCCAGCTTTCCGCCCAGCCTTTGGTTACGGAGTTGTAAACATATTGTGAGTCGGTCGTGACGGTAACTTTGCAGGGAAACCGAAGCGCTTTCAGCCCCTCGATTACGGCGGTGATCTCCATGCGGTTGTTTGTGGTCATTGCTTCGCCGCCGCTGAGCTCTTTTTCTCTTTCGCCGCAGCGCAAAATCGTACCCCAGCCGCCGGGGCCGGGGTTGCCGGAGCAGGCTCCGTCTGCAAATAAATCAACAGATGTTTTCTTTTCCATGCTTTGTTCCTCCGATTTGTCGAAAAGATTTTACCATTTTTTTGCGTCACAATCAACCGTCGGGTAATATTTTTTTGCTGTTGTGTTCATACTCAAACCGTACATATTTGCTAAGGGAGTTTACCGTATGAAGTCAATTTGTGTTGTTGATCAAAGAACGAGCGAAGCTGTTTGGGGGAACCTTGCACAAAAGCTGCTGAGCGTTTTGGGCAAGCGGATCGTGCTGATGACAGATAGCAGACCGGAATCACAGCTGTTTGCCGAAAAGCTGAAGGAAGGGATCGTTCAAAGCGGCGGAACGGCGTTGTGCGTAAAGGGCGATTCGGAAGCAAATCTCCTTTTTGTTTCACAAAGATTAAAGTCGGATGGCTCGGTTTATCTGCTTTTTGATACCGTATGCCGCATGAGCCTTTACGGTGCGGAAGGCAGACCCTTGACCGAAGAGGAGCAGCAGCTTATTACACAGGCTGTGCCCGGTCAATGTGTTCCGGCAAAACAAAAAGGGCAGGTGGTTGAGCTGACGCAATATGATTCCTATCGGCGTCAGGCGGAGAGAATCGGTGAATCGTTTGAAAATGTGGCTGCTTCCTTTGATTCTCCCAATGGAAAGCTTTTGCGGTTTGTTCGGCAAACGGCTCTTTCTCTCGGTGCCGTTTCACGAAGCAAACCGAAGTTTTGCCTGAGTTTTTCCGGGCTGAATGTGGCGGCAGAAGACGAAAACGGAACCGTTTACACAAAGGAAATGCTGTTGAATCTGTGCTGTGCGTGCGAAATTGAGCAGAAAAAGGTGCTTACCGTACCTTTTACCGCTTCGATTCTGCTTTCGGAACTGGCAAAGCAAAACGGCGTAGCCTTGGAACGGAGCTTTGAAGGCGGGTGCGAACCGTGGCAGACGGATGCGGTCATGCTTGTGTTTCGCCTCCTGCATCATATGTCCCGGCTCGGATCATCGCTTTCTTCTCTGTTCGGGCGGTACACACAGCCGATCGAGCAGAAAATATTGCTGCCTTTTGCAGGTTCACCGGATCGGCTGGCTGATACTGTCGTGTGCGAAGAATGTGTTACGGATATGAATCGGTTTTTGTATTTGAAGCGAAAAAATGCCAGTGCTCTGCTGACTTGTTCTGAGAGCTTAAAACGGTGCTGCGTGGAGGTACAAGGCTATAATACTGAACTTGCGCAGGCGTTGAGCGAGGATATTGAACGGGCGTTGAGCTTGACTTTTTCGGAAAAATAGGGTATAGTATCCTCATTATTATGGATATTTCTGCCTTGCATATCGGCAGATAAAATAGAACGAAATCCCAAGAAACTGAAGAAAGGAAGAAAAAGGACACATTGCGGCTCGAATGATGTGGACATTCGGGTTTGTCGGTTGTGTCCGTGCGAAGCATTTATGCAGGAAAAAGGAATCAATGCAGTCGGCAGCGAGAAAAAAAGCAAGCCGAAGCAGCATCGCTTTTATCGAAGCGGTAAAAAGAGTGCAGCAAAAACAGAGGCTGCGGCAGAGGATACGAAAAACGAAATAATTAAGAAAAAGTCTTCCGCTTCAAAGAGAAAGCCGGAAGAGAAGCAGTCTGCTCTACCGAAGAAAAAAGAAAAAAATGTTGATGAAAAACAACCGAAACGGATGATCACGGAGCCGGGCAGTCAAAACAGCAAACAAAAAAAGACTGAACGAAACAAAATGACCGGTAAGAGCAAAATGCCTGTTCGTATCGCATTCCTCGGCGGCTTGAACGAAGTCGGCAAGAATATGACGCTTTACGAATATAACGGGGATATGTTTTTGGTGGATTGCGGCTTGGCGTTCCCTGAGCCGGATTTATTGGGCGTTGACCTTGTTTTGCCCGATTTCAGTTATGTGGAACGCAATATCGACCGCATCAAGGGTATCATTGTGACACATGGTCATGAGGATCATATCGGAGGTTTGGCGTATTTGCTGAAAACCGCCAATATCCCGGTTTATTCCACAAAGCTGACCATCGGTCTGATCGAAGGCAAGCTCAAGGAGCACCATCTGCTTTCGTCGGCGAAACTCAATGTTGTAAAACCCGGCGACACGGTGAACCTCGGTGCTTTCAGTGTGGAATTGATCCATGTGAATCATTCCATCCCCGATGCGATCGCACTTTGTATTCGCTGCAAGGGCGGCACGATCGTGCAAACCGGCGACTTCAAAGTCGATATGACACCGATCGATGGCGATCCGATCGACCTGAACCGCTTGGCGCAGATCGGAACGGAGGGAGTTACCTGCCTGCTATCCGATTCAACAAATGCCGAACGCCCTGGCTTTACACCCAGTGAACGGCTTGTCGGCAAATCGTTTGACAATTTATTCCGTCAGGCGGGCAACCGCCGCATTATCGTGGCAACCTTTGCTTCCAATATTCACCGTGTTCAGCAGATCATTGACACGGCTTCTTCCCTCGGCAGAAAAGTTGCGCTTTCCGGCAGAAGCCTTGAAAATGTGGTCAGCGTGGCAAAAGAACTCGGATACATCCATGTTCCGGACGGTTTACTGGTCAGCATAGAAACGGTGAACAAATACCCGGCGGATCAAATGGTTATCGTCACCACCGGCAGTCAGGGCGAGCCGATGTCAGCTTTAACCCGTATGGCGTTTTCCGACCACCGCCGTGTTGCCGTCGGTCCGACCGATTACATTATTATCTCTGCGACCCCGATTCCCGGCAATGAAAAAACAGTCGGCCGTGTTGTGGATGAACTGCTCAAGCTCGGTGCGGAAGTGATTTATGAGCGGATGTATGAGGTTCATGTATCCGGCCATGCCTGCCAGGAAGAACTGAAAATGATCATGAACCTGGTGAAGCCGAAATATTTTATTCCGGTCCACGGTGAGCAAAAGCATCTGCAAAAGCACAGCCTGTTGGCGCAGTCAATGGGAATTGATAAGAAGAATATCATTATTGCCGATAACGGCGTGCTTGTAGAACTGAACGACAAGGGTATTCATACAGCAGGCAATGTTCCATCCGGAAATGTTTATGTAGACGGTTCCGGTGTCGGCGATGTCGGCAGTGTCGTGCTGCGTGAGCGCAAGCGTTTGTCGGAGGACGGCATTGTAATTGTGTGCGCCGGCGTAGATGCACAGTCCGGCTATATCGTTTCCGGTCCTGAAATCATTACCCGCGGCTTTGTTTACGCCAAGGAGGCGGAAGAGCTGATCACGGAAGCCAAGAACATCGCCGCACGGGCGATTGAGGGCAAGCTGCTTCGTTCGCCGGATTTGGTGGCGGCTAAAACAAAGGTGCGTGACGATGTCGGTCGATTTATGTCGGAAAAGACAAGAAGAAGCCCGATGATCGTACCGATTATCCTGGAGGTGTGAGAATTTGAAGCGTTTTATTCGGAACAATGCCGTTTTGCTCGGCATTTTTGCGGTTACGCTGTTGATGACAGGGGTTACTTTGCTTTATAACCGGGCAGTCGGCATTATCGGTTTGGTGATTCTGTCTGCTTTGGTTTTGCTGTCCGTTGTCAGCAATGTGATCACCGCCAATAAAACGCAAAAGCTGTTAGTTGAGCTTGACCGTCAGTTGGACGGAGCCGATCAGAAAAAATCAGATTTTTTTCCCATGCCGATGGTCGTTTGCAGCGAAAAAGGTGTTATCCGCTGGTACAATGTGCTGTTCAGGAATCAGGTACTAGGGGATATTCGCCTGAACAGTGACGAAATTTCACCGCTTCTGAATGGGCAGACAATGGAGGATGTTGCGACACACGCACAGCTTTATACCTGTGTTGCCGCCCGGTTCTTTTCGGTTTACACATTTCCGTTTGATGCAAACGGAGAAAAGTGTTACGCTCTTCTATTTTCGGATGAAACCGATTTACGCAAAACGGCGTATGAATTTCAGGTCACCCGTCCGTGGGTCATGCTCATCAGCATTGATAATCTGGAAGAAATCATGTCCGGTTATGCGGACAGTGATTCCGATTCGATACGCGGCAAAGCCGAAAAGCAAATTGACCAATGGCTGAGCGAATACGGCTGTTTGGTACGCAAACTCAACGACGGCCGTTTTGTTGTTGTGTGTGAAGAACGGGATTTGACAGCAATGACCGAACGGCGGTTCGATATCCTTGACAGCATCCGGGCATATCAGTATGACGGAAAAACCGTTGGTATCACCTTATCCATCGGTGCCAGCAGCGGCGAAACACTGCGCAAATGTGAGCAGAACGCCCGTCAGGCGTTGGATATGGCAATCGGTCGTGGCGGCGATCAGGCCGCCGTTTATAAAACGGATACCTATGAGTTTTTCGGTGGAATTTCCAAAGGCGTTGAGAAGCGAAGCAAAGCGAGAACACGCATTATTTCCTCTGCCATTTCCAAACTGATGGAAAACAGCTCCAATGTGTTGATCATGGGGCACCGCTTTTCCGATTTGGACAGCGTCGGCTCAGGTGTCGGTATGTACTGTGCCGCTGTTTCTTTGGGTAAAAACGCAAAAATCGTCATAAGCCGCAAGCAGACGCTTACAGTCGGTTTAACGGATATGGTGGAAGAAAAGCTCGGCAATGCTTTCTGCGAACCGAAGGAGGCGCTGAAGCTGCTCGACCGGAACACGCTTCTGATCATCTGCGATACGCACCGTGAGGATGTGCTGGAAAGCACGGAAATCTACCGGGCGGCACAGACGGTTGTCATCATCGACCATCATCGTAAAAATGTGGATTTCATCAACAACGCAATCGTTTTTCACCATGACCCGAATGCCTCATCTGCCAGCGAAATGGTGTCGGAATTATTGCAATATATGCCGTCAAAGCCGAAAATCACCGAATGTGTGGCGGACGCTCTGCTGGCAGGTATTATGCTGGACACCAAGAATTTTGCGCTGAAAACCGGCGTGCGAACCTTTGAAGCGGCAGCTTTTCTGAAAAGCAAGGGCGCCGATACGGTTCGGGTGCGCAGACTGTTTATGAATAAAATGGAAGATCTGAAGCTGCGTAATGATATGGTGAGCAGTTGTGAAAAATATCGGGACTGTGCCATTGCTTTTGCCGATTTTGATTCACCGAATGTTCGTACCATTGCCGCACAGGCGGCAGACGAAATGCTGAATATCGACGGCATCAAGGCATCGTTTACCATGTTCGATTCTGGCGAAACCGTCAATCTTTCCGCGCGTTCTCTGGGCGATATCAATGTGCAGGTGATTATGGAATCACTGGGAGGCGGAGGGCATTTGACCATGGCGGCGGCTCAGCTTGCCGAAAGTGATTTTGAAAGCGCCAAAACACGCCTTTGCGCTGCAATTGATAAGTATTATTCCCAAATCAAGAAGTAACAACTTTGTTATTTATTTGACTATTTTGCAGGATAATGTTAAAATATGCGGAAAGATGCATTTTCCGAAAGGGCGGATGAAAGATGATCAACAGCGAACACCTTTGCATGAGCTGTATGAGGGAAATCGGCGAGGAACGGCAATGCCCGCATTGCGGCTATGTGGTCGGTACTCCGCAGATTTCACCTTATCTGAGCGTGCGTTCCGTACTCGGCAACCGATATTTGGTCGGCCGTTTGCTGGAATATAACGGTGACGGCGGAACCTACATAGCGTGGGATATTCAGGAAAAGAAGGCGGTAACCATCCGTGAGTTCCTGCCGGATACGCTGTGCGGCAGAAACCGTGGTGATAAGTTGGTTACTGTTTTGCCCGGCTGTGAAACGGCTTATGATGATTGTATGGCGGATTTTCTCGAATTGTGGCGGAAGCTGACCCGTATGAGCGGCTTGTCCGCTTTGGTGAATGTTTACGATGTATTTGAAGAGAACAATACCGCTTATGCAATTTGCGAATACATCGAAAGCATCACCCTTCGTGATTATCTGCTTCGCATCAAGACCGGTTATATTCCGTGGGAGCGTGCACGAACATTGTTTATGCCCATGCTTTCCACTCTCGGTATGCTGCACACTGCCGGAATTATTCACCGTGGTATTTCTCCGCTTACGCTTCAAATCGGGCGTGACGGAAAAATGCGCTTGAGCGGTTTTAGTATCTGGCAGGCGAGAACAGCCCGAAGTGACTTGTCTGCGCAGCTGTTCCCCGGTTATGCTGCCGTTGAGCAATACGGCTTTGAGGGTCAGCAGGGTCCGTGGACGGATCTTTATTCCTTCGCAGCCACACTTTACCGTGCTTTGATCGGCAGCGACCCGATCGAAGCGACCGAGCGTTTGACGAATGACCGGCTTATGGTTCCCGGCAAGTTTGCCGAACAGCTTCCCGCTTATGTTATCAACGGCTTGATCAACGCTTTACAGATTTTGCCCGAGGATCGTACCCGCAGCGTGGAACAGCTTCGTGCCGAGCTTTCCGCTTCACCGACAGCCGCAATTTCCGGCAGTGACTTTACGGCTCCGATGGATGAATTGTCCGAGGATAATGCAGATACGCAGCGCAAACCTGTGCAGCGAAGAACCTCAGCCTCAAAAGGCAAAAACGGCAAAAACAGGAATTTGACCGTAAGAGCCGGCTTGATCAGTGCGATCGTCTGTATGCTGATTTTCCTGATCGTTGTTCTTGTTTCGCCGAAGCTCAAGCCCGATGCAAATGATGTTTCTCAGCCTGCGACTACCAACGGTGAGATGGTTTCTGTCGGTATGTTTATCGGCAAGAACTATTCCGAAATTATCAATAATGCCTACTGGCTTGATAATTTTAAGTTTGAGAAAAAGGAAGAATACAGCGACTCCGTTAAAAAAGATCTGATTATTGCCCAGAGCATCGAGCAGGGGCAGCAGGTCAATAAAGGCACCACGATCGTTTTGACGGTGTCAATGGGCGTGGAGCAGGTCGATTTGCCCTATGTTATCGGCATGGATTATGAACAGGCCAAAGCAATGCTGGTGGATGCCGGATTCCGTGTCGTGAAAAAAATTGAAAACAACAGCGGCTCCCACACTGCCGATACCGTCAAATCCGTTGAGGATGAGAATGCCGAATCACTCCGTGCAGGTGATGCACGCGATAAAGGCTCGACCGTAACACTTACAGTTTGGGGCGAAGAACCGCTTACCGAGGCCACCACTTCTTCCCGGAATATCTCTGAGCGTACGACAGACTCTGAATCGACCACTACCAAGGCTGAAATAACCAAGGAAAATGTTATTGTTGTTGGGGGTGGATCAACGATGGATGAGGAAGATGTAACGACCAAAAAGTCATCCGAAACGAAAAAGGAAACCACAACGGCTAAAAAGGAAGTTACGACCGCAAAGGATACCACCACAAGCAAGAAAGAATCCTCCTCAAAAAAGAGCAACTGAACCGGTTCCGTCCGCAGAGAAATCGTTCTGCGGACGGCTTTTTTTATCAAATCGGTTGAGAAACAAAGTCTGGTGTGATATAATAGCCAAAAATACCAAGGAGGTTTTTTTGTGGAAAAGATAAAGGTCGGTATCGCAGGCTGCCGGGGACTTTCGGCTTTGATGGGCTTGCGGAATCTGCCGGATGTCGAAATTGCCGCAATGTGTGATTTGGATGAGCAGCACTTGAATGAAGCGGCAGAAAAAATCGGCGGATGCAAAAAATACCGTGTTTTTGAGGATATGCTTGAATCCGATATTGATGCCGTTATTATCGCAACTCCCATGCAGTGCCATGTTCCGCAGGTCATCGCCGCTCTGGAAGCCGGCAAGCATGTCATGTGCGAAGTGACTGCAGGTGTCACTATGGATGAATTGTTCTGGCTGTGCGAAACGGTTGAAAAATACAACAAAATCTATATGTACGCTGAAAACTACATTTATACGCCGGAGGTTCAGCTCGTGCGCCAAATGGTCGAAAAGGGCTTGTTCGGTACACCGTATTATGCAGAGGGTATGTACCTGCACGATATCAATGACCTGTTGATTTATCCCAATGGCAAAACGTCCTGGCGTTCGTTCTGGCAGTGCGGCAAACGGGGCAATTTCTACCCGACGCACAGCCTCGGCCCGGTCATGCAGTGGTTCCCCAAGGATCGCATCACCGAAATTTCCTGCTTCTCACCCGGCGTACACAATCCATACGGTGTTAAACAGGACAGCGGTACAACGACCATGTGCCGCACCGATCACGGCAATTTGCTGAGTATCCGCACCGATTGTCTTTCGCCGAGACCGCATTGCATGAATCAGTTCCAGCTTCAGGGTACAGAGGGAATTTATCAATCTGCTACTTACGGAAAAGGTCGCCTGCACGGCGATGTTGACCGTGTTTCGCTCAACAGCAACAAAACCGAAGACGGTCATATGGATTGGGAAGAATTGATGAATTACCGGGATCTGCTTCCCGAACGCTTCCGCAACGCAACAGAGGAACAGATTAAGGCGGGACACGGCGGCGGTGATTACTTCATTGTGGAGGATTTCATCAATGCTATCCGTACCGGGATTCAGCCCGAATTAGATGTTTACAAGGCCTGTGAGTGGACGGCGGTCGGTCTGCTGTCCTCGCTGTCCGTTGTGAACAACGGAAAAACACTGGAAGTTCCGAACTTCCGCCCGAAGATGCCTCTTTCCGAAAAAATCATCAAACTTTGATTTCAAATAAACCGGACGATCTTTGCGGTTCGTCCGGTGTTTTTTAGTTGTTTATTCTATGAAAAAATGCTGAATTTTTTCTGTAATGCTTGTAATTTTTAGCATATATAGTATAATAAGATAGAATAGCTTTTTGTTGGAGGAATGACGGTGCAGATTACGGTAAACGGCATCAATGCCGACTATGTGATGCAGGGAACAGGGGAGCCTGTTTTGATTCTGCCCGGCTGGTCTGCAACGGCACCTGCTTATCAAACGATTATCAAAACCTTATCAGAAAAATTCTGCGTCTATGTGCTGAATCTTCCCGGCTTCGGGGTGACGCCGGAGCCGAGTGAACCGTGGTGTGTTGATGATTATGTCGATTTCACCATAGGCTTCATTCAACAGCTCGGCTTTTCTTCGCTGACGCTGCTGGGTCATTCGTTCGGCGGTCGCATTATCATTAAAATGCTCAGTCGGAATGAGCTTCCTTTTTCGGTCAAACAGGTGGTGCTTGTTGACAGTGCCGGCATTAAGCCGACACCGTCTGCTGAAAAACAAAAAAAGTCTGAGCGGTACAACCACCTGAAAAAGCTTTACGGCGGAAAGCTCGTTTCAAAACTGTGTCCGTCCGCTATGGAAAAGCTTCGCCGGAAATACGGTTCTGCGGATTATGCCGCCGCTTCGCCGATAATGCGTCAATGTCTGATTCGTACGGTGCGTGAGGATTTGACCGGTTTGATAAAAAATGTAACACCGGGAGCATTGCTGATTTGGGGTCGGGATGATACCGCAACCCCGGTACAGGATGCCGAACAGATGAAAGAACGGATCCCGGGTGCGGTTTTGCATATCATTGACGGAGCAGGGCATTTTCCGTTTATTGACCAACCGTTTGAGTTTCGCAGAATCCTTGCCGATTTCTTCGGAATCGAGTAAGAACAGGAGAATGATTCCATGAAAGTATTGTCCCTTGTCTGTTTTCTTGCCGCTTTTGCGGTACTGTTTGCGTTTTCCGTTTTGCATGATACGCATATGTTTCAGCTCAATTCCTACAAGCCGAAGGTACAGCTGAAGTGGTTAAAAAAGAATCTGAAGATTTTTGCGGTCGGTTTGATTCTTACGGTGCTTACCGTTTTGCTCACCGTTTTTGTGAAAAACGCAGAGCTTGTTCGGGCGGCTTCAGTCGCTTCCTTTGCCGTTTGCATCTTTTTCAAACGCCCGAAAAAGGCGAAAAAGCCTTTGGTATTCACGAAACGCATCATTCGCCTTTGTGTGACGCTCGGCATTGTAACGGCTGTATTCTCTGTGGGTATGGTACTCGGCGCACTCAAATGGTTGCCGCTTGCGTGTTCCGTTTATGTTTTGTGTTCTCCGTTTGTTTTGCTCCTTTGCAACGCTTTGAATCAGCCGCTTGAAAAAGCGATCAACCGCTACTATATCAACGATGCAAAGAAAATGCTGCGGGATCATCAGCGGTTGATCACCATCGGCGTTACGGGCAGCTACGGCAAAACGAGCGTCAAGTTTCTGCTCGGTACACTTCTGGAAGCGAAGTACAATGTGCTGATTACACCGGAAAGCTATAACACGCCGTTGGGTGTGGTAAAAACGGTTCGCTCCTCTCTGCGTGCGACCCATGATATTTTTGTGTGCGAAATGGGCGCAAAAAATGTGGGCGACATCCAAGAAATCTGTGATATTGTTTCACCGAAAAACGGAATCATCACCTCGGTCGGTCCGCAGCACCTGGAATCATTCAAGAGCCTTGATAATGTGAAAAAGACCAAGTTTGAGCTGGCGGATGCCTTGCCGGGCAACGGGTTGCTCTTTGTTAACGGTGAGGATGAAAACATCCGTGAACACACGGCGAACCGGTACACAAACGCCATTCGATACGGTTTAAGCGAAAACAACGATTATTATGCGGATGCAATATCCGTTTCGGCAGCCGGTACATCTTTTACCGTTCACCATAAGGAAGAAGCGGTATCGTTTTCCACTTCTCTGCTGGGCAGGCACAATGTTATCAACTTAGTCGGTGCCGTCGCTGTTTGCTGTGAGCTTGGGATTCCGATGAAACAGCTTCAGCCCTATGTTCGCAAGGTGCAGGGTGTGGAACATCGCCTGCAGCTCATGCGCAAGGGTGCCGTCACCGTGATTGACGATGCGTATAATTCCAATCCCGCCGGTGCAGGTGCGGCGCTGGATGTGCTGGGTCTGTTCGACGGCTGCCGTGTGCTTGTGACGCCCGGTATGATCGAGCTTGGCAGCAGGCAGGACGAAGAAAATAAAAAGTTCGGTATGCACGCCGCTGAAGTTTGCGATTATGTCGTATTAGTCGGCAAAAATCAGACGAAGCCGATTTATGAGGGCTTGACAGAAGCCGGGATGCCGCCCGAACAGATTTTTGTGGCGAATGATTTGAATGAGGCGGCGCAGGTTGCCTATGCGTATGATGCGCCGGGTAAAGAGAAAATTTTGCTGTTTGAGAACGATTTACCGGATAATTATTGAGAAGAGGTTTGAACATGAAAATTCAGCTTGCAGTTTTGTTCGGCGGAAAAAGTGTTGAACACGAAATATCTATCATTTCCGCCATTCAGGCGATTCGCCATCTGGATCGGGAAAAATACGATGTGATTCCCGTTTATATGTCCAAGGATGCTGACTTTTATATCGGGGAACAGGTTGAGAAAATCGAAAGCTATCGGAATGTGAACGATTTGCTCAAACAGAGCAAGCGGGTCGTGTTCGTCAAAGACGGTGACCGTGTTTATTTAACCGATCATCCATCCGATAAGCGTTTTCGCCGTGAGAAAAAGCTGATCGATGTTGTCTTTCCCGTGGTGCACGGCACGAATGTTGAGGACGGCACCTTGCAGGGCTACCTGAAAACGCTCGGTGTTCCTTTTGTCGGGTGTGATGTTACGGCATCTGCCGTCGGCATGGATAAGCATATTATGAAAGCGGTATTGCGTGATTTTGACCTTCCGGTGCTGGATTGCAAGGTTTTCGGGAAGACCGATTATCTGACGGATCGGGATGCTGTTCTGAACAATATCAAAAACCATTTTTCATACCCGGTCATCGTCAAGCCGGTCAATCTCGGTTCAAGCATCGGCATCAGCAAAGCCAAGGATGACAACGAGCTTGCCGAAGCGGTAGACCTTGCGTTTACCTTTGCCACCAAGGTGCTGGTTGAACACGCCATTACACAACTGCGTGAAATCAACTGTTCCGTCATCGGCGATGCGGATGAAGCGATCGCTTCGGAGTGTGAAGAGCCGCTGAACGCAACGAATATTCTGAGCTATGAGGATAAATACCTCGGCAATGCTTCAAGCAAGGGCAGTAAAGGCGCAAAAAGCGGCGGTTCTCAGGGCATGGCAAGTCTTTCCCGTCAGATCCCCGCTAATATCAGAAGGGAAATGAGGGAGGAGATCCGTTCCCTTGCTGTGCGTACCTTTCAGGCACTGGGTTGTAACGGTGTATCCCGCATTGACCTGATGCTTGACGGAGAAGAAAATAAAATTTATGTCAATGAAATCAATACCATTCCCGGTTCACTTTCGTTTTATTTGTGGGAGCCGATCGGGATTCCGTACGGTAAACTGCTCGACCGTATGATCCAGCTTGCGCTCAAACGGGTGCGTGATGAAAAAACAGTGACCTATGCGTTTGATACCAGCGTTTTGTCCAACTGCACAAGTGATGCTTTGGGCGGAGCGAAGGGAAGTAAATGTTAATATTTTCTTTACTTGACAGATTTTCCATTTTGTGTATGATAATAATCAGGTAATGATTAGGAGTGAGACGGATGAATAAAAAGTTCAGAACAGTTTTATCATGTCTGCTGGTGTGTGTTTGCCTGCTCATGGTCGTTTCGCCATCCTTTGCTGTTGAAAATGCGGTTGCTCCCTATATTAAGAATACGGAGTTTTCGCCGGTGAACGCCAGGGATAATGACAGCACGATTTATGCCGACGGCTACGATCACGGCTATATTCCGAATATCCGTACCGTTCAGAATCCGGACGGTTCCTATACGGTTTGCGTGAATGAAACGGCAAAAGACTCGAATCAGCTGAGCATTTTTGAGATTTCGGCAAACCGTCAGCTGAAAGCGTCTGTCACCATTCCGATGGAGCTTGATTCTTATGTTTCCTTTGCCAAAAATGCATCAAGCGGAAAATATTATGTGCTGTTTGCAAAAAAAGAGGCAAAAGAAAAAAGCGACCTGATCATGCGATTGGTGGAATATGAAACCAACGGCACAAGAAAGCGCAGCCTTGATTTTTACGGTAATGCGCCCGCATCTTTCCACGGCATCAACACGATCGGCTGCGGCAACAGCGATTTATATGCGGATAATACCATCATTACCGGTCATGTCGGTCGTTTTATGTTCCCGATCCCGGATGATCCGAACTGGCATCAGGCTTCCTACTCCTTTGCCGTCAGAACATCCGATTTCGTTCAGATCGATAAGGAAACCTCTGCGATTATTCCGTATGCAAGTCACTCCTTCCATCAGGAAATTATCCCCGAAGGTGACAGCTATATTTATGTGGATCGTTGTGATGCTTTGCCTTACCGTGCGTTTATCTTTGCGAAAATGAAGGGCGCCGAATGGGATTTGACCACGAACTGTTCCGTTGTTTATCCCGAATATCCAAGCCCCGATGATACAAAGCCGAAAGCTCATTCCTTTGAATTCAAAGGCGTTTTAGATGATGAAGGCTATTACAGCAACAACACATACAGTCAGTATGGCGGCTTGATTCCGTTTGCGGATAAGTATATGCTGGTCGGCAGTTACCAGAACGATGAAACCATTATTACGGAATCCTCTGCGAATTTGTTTGTGCAGTTTTTGGATAAGGATACCATGTCACCGATCGCCGATCCGAGCTATTTGACGGATTGGAGCGATGCAGAGGGTTATCCGCCGTGCTACCGCACCATCAATAACCCCAAGGCGGTAAAAATTGATGAGAATCATGTTGCAGTTACCTATATGCTCTGCAACAAGACTTTTATGGCTTCGCAAGCCCGCTTGATGATAATTGACGCAAACGGCAGAGTTCTTTCCGACAAGGCCATTGAATCTTTCGTGAATGACACGGTGGTCGTGCCCCGTTTCGGCAAGGTGCATTACAACCGTACACAGGAAGCGATCGAATGGTTTACAGTGCAAAACGGAAAGCTGACGATGCGTTCCGTCGAAACAAAAGAGCCGACGAGCACCAAGCCGTTTTCAGATATATCTGCCATGTATTTTCAGGGTCAGACGCTCAGTCTGCTCATCAACGAAAGCAAGCAGCTTGCTTTGAATATTCTTCCCGTTACTGCGGGCAGCCGAATCACCTGGACAAGCGGGAATGAATCGGTTGTTACCGTGGATTCCATGGGCACGGTCATCGGTGTCGGCAACGGCACGGCGACCGTTACGGCAACCGCACCCAACGGAAAATCCGCACAGATCACAGTTGCCGTAACAGGCGGAAAACCGGTCACCGGCATTTCGGTTGAGTTTGCCAAGCCGGAGGAAGAACGCTTTGTCCCGGCGAGTGCCATGGCAGTTCCTAAAGGTGATTATTACAGCATTTACACCACCGTTACGCCGGCAGATGCAAGCAACCGTACCTGCTCGGTGTTTTCGACCCGTCCGGATATTGTCTATGTTGTGCCGGACGGTTCCTATTGGCAGGCAGTCGGAACCGGTACGGCGTTTCTCACCATTGCTTCCTATTCGGATCCGGATGTTAAGTTTACCTATCGTATTACGGTTTACGGTCCCGGAGAAGACCCGGTGATCCCGGATTTGTATTCACCCGATGAAATTGTGTCATTCGGTTCATATCCGCAAAGTCTTGTGACCGATGCGTCGGCGATTGCAGCACTGAACCGGGCTTCCGCCGGTGTTGGTTGGCTCTCTTACGGCTATTATTCCGGCACAGGGGATGACGATGACGGTGCCATGACCGCCGCGGATTATATGAAGTATAAGGATTTCAGCTATAACAGTGAAAAATACCGTGCTGTTACCTTTACCTCGTTCCGTCCGACCTCGACCGGTGCCGTTAGCTCTGCCGATAATTCGGTGCAGGATGATAACGGTTTTGCACAAAATGCCGTCTGCTTTTTCAAATATGAGCCGCTGACCTGGCGTATTCTTGATCCCGGAACCGGTTATATGGTCAGCACAAAGGTCATCGACAGTCAGGCATATCAGAATTTTGTTTATCAAACCTTCAATACAATGGATTCTCAGATTGACGCATCCGATTGGGAAACAAGCTCGCTGAGAAAGTGGCTGAACAACGATTTTTACAATACTGCTTTTTCAGCTTCGGAAAAGGCTCAGATCGTGGCGATGGAAAAAGCGGCAACAGGTTCATCTGATTATATTTCGCTGCTTTCGTCAGCGGATGTGATCAATGCGGATTACGGCTTTGAGGCGGATTTTGCCCGTCAGATAAAAGCGACAGATTATGCCGCCTGTCAGGGTGTACTTGTTTCACAGGCAAGCGGAACAAAAGGCAATGCACCCTGGTGGCTCAACGCACCGCAGAACGGAGCGAAGAATATTGCCGTCAATGAAGCGGGCTGTGTTGGTTCAGGCGAGGTCGTTAACCGCACTTCGGTCGGTGTATTGCCTGCGCTGCAGATCAACACGGATATGGAAAGTGTTGTGCTTGAACGCATTGAACTGACCCTGCCGCAGAATTTGAAAACAACTTATCAAATCGGTGAAGCACTGAGCACCGACGGTATCGTTGTAACAGCGTATTACTCTAACTGTTCGCAGAAGACGGTTCCGCTTGAGGAATGTACGGTCGCCGGCTGGAACTCATCCACCGTCGGCACAAAGACGATCGTTGTGTCCTATTGCGGTGAGCGTGCTTCCTTTACCGTGTCGGTCGAAAAGAGCTATTCAGCATTGATTCTTGCTTCAAAGCCGACGAAACTGAGTTATTTTGTCGGTCAATCTTTGGATTTGACCGGGTTGGCGGTTGAGGCGAAGTACACCGACCAGTCAACGGAACCGATTGCTCTGAGCGACTGCACCGTCAGTCCGTTTTACCCCGAGGTAGACGGCAAGCAGACCATTACCGTTACTTATCAGGGTAAGTCTGTTTCGTTTGATGTGGAAGTGAAAAAGATAGAAGTGCAGTCCATATCCATTACTTCCTATCCGTCCAAGCGGATGTACACGGCAGGTGAGAGTCTGGATACAAACGGATTGGTGCTTTCGGTGCTTTACAATGACGGCTCAAGAAAGACTGTTTCAAGCGATTATACCGCTCAGGCAGATTTGCGCACCATCGGCAAAAAGACGGTTTCGGTGCAGTATAAGGGCAAGAGCACGAGCTATGATGTAACGGAAGTCGGAGGCCAAGCGGTCT
>JAZUJI010000146.1:0-2366 GCA_045642685.1 Acutalibacteraceae bacterium
AATTCGGGCTGCCCATAGACGGCATTGTCGGCAGACAAACCTGGTATGCTCTGCAAAACGAGTACGATAAAATCCTGCTTTCTCTGCCGGAGGAATACTTGACCTACTCTGCCCTGCTCTACCCGGGGCATTTTATTACAACAGGAGCAAACGGAAGAGTGGTTATTCAAGTGCAAACCATGCTCAAAACCATTGCGGAAAATGAACCAACCGTACCGGATGTAACGGTTGACGGCATATACGGCAGCGAAACCGTAGCTGCGGTTCAGGCTGTGCAGCGGTTAAACGGTTTGCCGGAAACCGGATATATCGGTCCGCTGACCTGGAATGTGATCGTCAATCTGTTCAATCAATACCGCAGTTTTTAAGCAGCATACGCATAACTCCCCGTAAAACAAGCAAAATAAGCTTGTATTATTACGGGGAGTTGATTGTTTGGCGGAGAAAAAATTTACGGCTTCGTTTGCGCAGAACTGTACCCTGCTCGATGAAGCACTGCGGATAAAGGACAGCTTTGATTTGGTGGCAAGAGATTTGCTGGTTGCCGAAAAAAGAGTACGCTTATATTTTGTGGACGGCATGATAAAAGACGAAAGCATGGTCAAAATGATGCAGTTCTGGTTCGGACTGACACCGGACAAGCTGCAGGGCGTTGAAACCACAAGAGATTTTGCCGACCGATTTGTCGCATACACCGAAACAGATGTGTGTTCTGACCCGGAAACGGCACAGACTTTTATTTTATCCGGTGTAATGGGAGTGCTTGTTGAAGGTTATTCGGAAATCATTCTGATCGACATAAGAACTTACCCGAATCGGGGCGTGGATGAGCCGGAAAACGACAAGGTGCTGCGAGGCGCACATGACGGCTTCACCGAAACTCTTATTTTTAACACCGCGCTCATTCGCCGCCGTTTGCGTAACCCGATGCTGACAATGGAATATATCAGCGTCGGCACCCTGTCACGCAACGATGCATGCCTGTGCTATATTGCCGACCGTGTGGAGACCAAAACGCTGGATGAGCTGAGAAAGCGGATCCGGAACATTAAAATTTCAAACCTCATCATGGGGCAGGAAAGCGTTGCGGAAGCACTTTTGCGCAAGCAGCATTTCAATCCGTTCCCGAAGGTTCGCTACACCGAACGCCCGGACACAGCGGCGGCAAGCATCAACGAGGGCGGCATTGTGCTGCTGGTCGATAATTCTCCCTCTGCCATTCTTGCATCCACCGGTATCTTTGACTTTTTGCAGGACACAAATGACTATTACTTTCCGCCGCTCATCGGTTCCTATCTGCGGATCGTGCGCATGATCATCTTTGCCCTCACGCTGCTGCTCACGCCGATCTGGCTGCTGCTGATTCAAAATGAAGCAGTCATCCCGCCGTGGCTGTCCTTTATTAAAATCACCGAACCCTACATTCTGCCGCCATTTGCACAGCTTCTTGTAGCGGAAATCGTCATTGATGCACTGAAACTTGCTTCATTGAATACACCGTCTGCTCTGAGCAACTCACTGAGTATTGTCGGTGCGCTGGTGCTCGGAGAATTTGCCGTCCACTCCGGATGGATGAGCTCCGAGGTCGTACTGTATATGTCCTTTGTCGCCATTTCCAATTTCACGCAGCCGAGTTATGAGCTTGGTTATGCGTTTAAGCTGTGCCGCATGGCTCTCGTTATTTTAGTGGCTCTGTTTAATCTCTGGGGTTTTATCACCGGTATTGTCGGGATCATACTTCTTATCGCGCTCAATCCGACGCTGACGGGGCAATGCTATCTTTATCCGCTCATTCCCTTTGATTGGCAAAAGCTCTCCCGTCTGCTTGTGCGCCGAAAGCTGACACGACACAACAACTGAAGAAAGAGCCGTGTGCAAACTTGATCACACACGGCTCTTTTTTAATGAGATTCCAAAAAGTCTTTCAGTCGCTTGCTGCGGCTCGGATGCCGGAGCTTGCGCAGAGCTTTGGCTTCGATCTGACGAATCCGTTCACGGGTAACATTGAATTCTTTGCCGACCTCCTCAAGCGTTCTGGGGTGACCGTCCTCCAACCCGAAGCGAAGCGTAATCACTTTTTTCTCACGGGGCGTCAGCGTGCTGAGCACTTCATCAATGGATTCCTTAAGCAGACTGTTGGAAGCGGCATCTACGGGCGAAAGTGCATCATCATCGGGAATGAAATCGCCCAAGTGGCTGTCTTCTTCCTCACCAATGGGTGTTTCGAGTGATACCGGCTCCTGTGCGACACGGAGAATTTCACGAACCTTCTCCACCGGCATATCCAACTCAGCGGCAATTTCTTCGGCGCTCGGGTCACGACCGATTTTGTGAAGCAGCTGACTGTTCGTCTTTTTCACTTTGTT
>JAZUJI010000147.1:0-3137 GCA_045642685.1 Acutalibacteraceae bacterium
AGCTTGATCCGGCTGACCTTACCGTCTGCGCCGATGATTTCGGCGGGATTGGTCAGGAACTTATAAATAACGCCTTCTTCTTCGGCTTCGTCGATTTCGATTTTTTCCGCCGGCATTTCGTTGCGGGTTCTGCGGTAGATAACATAGACATTTTCCGCACCCAGACGAACCGCGGTACGGCAGGCATCCATGGCGGTGTTGCCGCCGCCGCACACAGCGACATTTTTGCCGATCGAAGCCGGATTTCCCTCGATCACGCTGCGCAAAAAGTCAATACCGCCGTAAACGCCGTCGAGATCTTCACCGGCTACACGCATCGGACTGCTCTTCCACGCACCGACCGCCACAATCACGGCATCGCTTTCGGCTTTGAGTGACTCGATCGTGAAATCTTTGCCGAGGGTCTTGTTGTTGACAAATTCAACACCGAGCTGTTCGATCAGGGCTATTTCGGCATCCAGCTTTTCCTTGGGCAAGCGGTACTGCGGGATCCCGTAGCGGAGCATACCGCCCATTTTCGGCATTTTGTCGTACACCTTCACGGAATAACCCTTGATAGTGAGAAAGTAAGCCGCACTCAGGCCGCCGGGGCCGCCGCCGATAACCGACACCGTTTTGCCGTTTTTCGGCTGACATACGGGGAAGTAATGCTCTTCACCGTTCAAATCCAGATCGGCGGCAAAGCTTTTGAGATAAGCAATTTGAATCGGATCCTCCACCAGCTGTCTGCGGCACGCTTTCTGACACGGATGCGGGCAGACACGGCCAATCGCCGCAGGAAGCGGGACGCGTTCTTTAATCAAGCGAAGAGCCTGTTCATATTCGCCGTTGGCGATCAAGCCGACATAGCCCTGACAGTCCGTTCCCGCCGGGCAGGCAAGCGAACACGGCGCTTTGCAGTCACCGGTGTGATTGGATAAAAGCATATTCAAGGCAAAGCGTCTGGATTTCTGCACACGCTCCGTCTGTGTTTTGACGATCATATGATCGCTGATTTTGGTCGAGCAGGCACGAAGAAGCTTCGGGATTCCCTCCACCTCCACAACGCACAGACCGCACGCACCGTATTCCTCGATGCGCTTATCGTGGCAGAGGGTCGGAATTTCAATTCCGTTGGCACGAGCCGCCTCTAAAATCGTGTTGCCGGGTGCAGCCTCGAGAGCTTTACCGTCAATGGTAATGCGGAATAACTGTTCCATGGTTTCCTTTCCCCTCCTTATTTCTTTTCAACGGCACCGAAACGGCAGACATCCATGCAGTTGCCGCATTTGATGCACTTTGCAGGATCAATGACAAACGGCTTTTTCATTTCACCGCTGATCGCCTGAACCGGGCAGCGTTTGCTGCAAAGGGAACAGCCCTTACACTTATCGGCATTGATGCTGTAATGAATCAGGTCGATACATTCCCCTGCCGGGCAGCGTTTTTCGTTGATATGCGCTTCATACTCATCTCTGAAATAACGAATGGTGGTCAGCACGGGGTTGGGAGCTGTCTGCCCCAGACCGCACAGCGCACCGGCTTTGATTTCGGCGCAAATATCTTCAAGCAATTCAATATCGCCCGGCTTGCCCTCACCCTTGCAGATGCGGTCGAGGATCTCAAGCAGACGCTTCGTGCCGATGCGGCAATGCGTACATTTTCCGCAGGATTCCTTAGCGGTAAAATCCAGAAAGAAACGAGCCATACCGACCATGCAGGTGCTTTCATCCATGACCACCATGCCGCCGGAGCCCATGATGGCACCCGTTGCGCCGAGTTTTTTATAGTCGATTTCCGTACCGATCAAATCCTTGGGAATACAGCCGCCGGACGGACCGCCGAGCTGAACGCCCTTATAACCCTTGTCCGTGCGCATACCGCCGCCGATGTCAAAAATCACATCCTCAAGCTTTTTGCCCATCGGGATTTCGACCAGACCGCCACGGCGGATCTTGCCCGTAATGGCGAAAACCTTTGTGCCCTTGCTGTCGGCGGTGCCGAGTTTGGCAAATTCCTCGCCGCCCTTTTCGATGATCCAGGAAACATTGGCAAAGGTTTCAACATTGTTGATATTGGACGGCTTGTGCCAATAGCCCGACTGTGCCGGGAAAGGCGGCTTGAGCCTGGGCATACCGCGTGAGCCTTCAAGGGACTCGATCAAAGCGGTTTCTTCACCGCACACAAACGCACCGGCACCCGCTTTAATGCGGAACGAACAGTTGAAGCCGGAGCCTAAAATATTTTCGCCGATGATGCCTTTTTCCGTAGCCTGCTTAATGGCACGCTCCAAGCGGAGAATGGCAAGCGGATATTCGGCACGGACATAAACGACCGCCTCTTTGGCACCGATGGCATAGGCACCGATAAGCATTCCCTCGATCAGGTTGTGGGGATTGCTCTCGATAACGGCACGATCCATAAATGCACCGGGATCGCCCTCATCCGCATTGCAGATCAGGTATTTTTCCTCTCCCTGACTCTGGCGTGCGGCATTCCATTTGAACCAAGTCGGGAAGCCTGCGCCGCCGCGACCCGCCAGACCGGCGGTTTTGATTTCGTCGATGACCTGTTCGGGGGTCATCGTGGCAAGCACCTTTTTCAGTGAAGAATAACCGCCGTTTTCGATATAATCGTCAATTTCTTCGGGGTTGATGATGCCGCAGCCACGCAGAGCGATTCGGGTCTGCTTATCTAAAAACTGCTTATCCTCCTCGCTGACGACTAAATCATCCAAAACCGACTCATCGCCGTTTTTGAGATATTCGATAATATTCGGCACATCATCTTTTGTGACACGCACCAGACGAATCAGGGTGTCATCCTCTTTGTATATATCGACGATCGGCTCCAGAAAGCACATACCGATACAGCCCGTAACGGAAAGGCAGGCATCCGGCTTCTCCTGTGCAAACGCCTGTTCAAGCTCCTGAAATACCGCAGCGGCACCGGCGGAAATACCGCAGCTGCCCTGACCGACTTTTACTCGTTTCATTCGGCTTTTTCCTCCTTTTTCGCTTCCTCCGTAAGGCGTGCGAGAATGTCACGCACCTTTTGCGGGGTCAAAGAGCCGTAGGTTTCATCGTTGATCATCATCACCGGCGAAAGCGAACAGCAGCCCAAGCAGGCAACATTCTTGAGGGTGAACAAGCCGTCTT
>JAZUJI010000148.1:0-3637 GCA_045642685.1 Acutalibacteraceae bacterium
GCTCTGATTTTCTCGCTGCGTCCGTTTATGTCGAAAATGTCCAGCGCATTCCAGCAGCTGATCGTAACGGTCGTATACCTGATCATCGGCATGACCGGCATCACCAACCAGATTTCCGACTTGGAGCAAAAAGCCAATGTGGCTTCGAGTGCGGCACGAAAACTCAACCCGGCAAATCTGGACGCCGTTCTGGACAAAATCGAAGCCGATAAGCTCGCTGAAATCACGAAGGTTCTTGACGCCGCACCCGACGGAATGTCGCTGCGTCTGGCTCTGTGCATGGCGATGATCCCGATCGTTCTGCTGGTGGTCGCTTATATCATCTCCCTGAAAAAGAATAAAATCGACGAAGCGGAATATGACCGTATGCTTGCTGAAATTGAAAAGCGCAAGCAAAACAAAGAAACGGTTCGGGCATGAAGCGTTTTTCTTTATCGGATTGGTGTTTCCGAAAAATGTGCTCGGAATTGGAGCATCGGAAAAGTGACGGGCGTATTCCTACGCCGACAGCCGGAGAGCCGCTTATAAAACCGGAGAATTCGCTGTTTTCGTTCGCCGTGTTTGGGGATCCGCAGGTGTCAAACTATATGTTTGCAAGAGAAAGCTGTTTTTACGCCGCCTGCCGTGATTTTCACACCCTGTCCGCCAAACTGGACGCTTTGGTTCTGGTCGGTGATTTGACGGAAAACGGGCTGCTGTGCGAATACCGCATGACGGCAAAAATCCTGAACGAAGTATCCGGCAAAATCAATCGCTTCATCTTAACCACCGGCAATCACGATATACGCCTGCGTCCGTTTCGCAAACAACAAAAACGCTTTCGGGACTTTGTACAGTCCGTTCAAAACGGGCTGGTTCCCGAAAGCGGCAGATACTGGCACGCCTGTGATTTTGATGTATGCCGGTTTCTCGTAATGGGAGCGGATACCGGTTCCTTTGAGGGTGCTTACCTGAGCCGCAGGCAGCTGGACTGGCTGGATCATGAATTAAGCCGAACGGAGAAACAGGGAAAAATTGCCTTTGTTCTGAACCACCAGCCGCTGAAAAAGACCCATGGCTTGCCCGAGGTCTGGCAGAGCCGGGACAAACGCCGCGGTTCGGTCGGCAATCAGAGCGATGCTTTGCGGGCTGTGTTTGAAAAGCACAAAAATGTCTTTTTCCTTACCGGGCACCTGCACCAGGGAGTCTGTCAAAACAGTTTTCAGGATTACGGCGCATACAAATGCCTGTCCGTACCAACGGTCGGCGCAGGCAACCACGGCTCTTACGGGGAAGATTCGCAGGGATATGTGGTTCATATCTTTCGTGACCGTGTGGAATTTCACGCCCGGCTGTTCGGGCAAAGCAAATATGTACCGGAACATATACCAAATGCCCATTTCTCCATTTCGCTTCGCTCAAACAACTGAATAAAAAGCAAAAGGTGCCTGTACCGGAAACGCAGCCGGACACAAGCACCTTTTTTCTTTTTGTCTGAAAACAGAACGCCGATCAAAGCATCATGGAGCGGATGATTTCCTTACACTGTTCCACATCCATCAGCTTCGGTACCGGGTAAAGCGGATTGCCCTCGAGCATTGCACGCTCGGCAATGGTCTGAATATCCTCTTCCTTAATGCAGTCAAAGCCGTTCGGAATCTTCATTCTCTGATTCATGGCATCAATTTCATCAATAAACAGCTTGGCTTTTTCCTCACGGGATTTACCGGTCACATCAAGACCTGCAATTTCGGCAAGATGCGCCAGCTGATCGTAGATACTGTCCCCGTAATAACGCAAAACATAAGGAAGAATGATGGCATTGGCAAGGCCGTGAGGCACATTGTAAAAGCCGCCGAGATTATGGGCAATGGCATGAACATAGCCGACATAAGCCCGTGTGAAAGCAATGCCCGCATAGAAAGAAGCCGTAAGCATATTGCCTCTTGCTTCGATGTTCTTCGGGTCGTTGTAGCAGGTTTCCAGATTTGCAAAAATCATCGGAACAGCCTTCTCTGCCGCTTCTATGGTCTGCGGTGTGTTGCTCTGACCGATGAAAGCTTCAACCGCATGAGTCAAAGCGTCCATACCGGTGGTGGAAGTAATGTGCGGCGGCAGACCGATCGTAAGCTCGGGGTCAAGGATCGCATACTTCGGACGAAGACAAATATCGTTGATGGCATATTTTTCGTGGGTATCGGGGTTGACGACCACAGCGGCAATGGTGGTTTCGGAACCGGTACCTGCCGTAGTGGGAATGGCATAAAGCATCGGAAGCTTGGTTCTGACCTTGAGGACACCTCTCATCTGTGGAATCGACTTTTTCGGCTGAGCAACACGAGCCGCAGCCGCCTTGGCACAGTCCATGGAAGAGCCGCCGCCGAAAGCAATAACACCCTTGCAGCTGTTGTCCAGATACATCTGCTTGGCTTCCTCAATGTTCGGGATCGTCGGGTTGGGCTGTGTGCCGTCATAGACCACATAGTCGATGCCCTTTTCCTCCAAACCGGCTTTCAGGCTGTCCAGCAAGCCCAGACCGTGAAGAACCTTATCGGTGACGATCAGAACATTGTCAATTCCGTCCGCCTTGATGACAGAGGGAAGCTTTTTGACGCTGCCTGCGCCCTGAATCAGACGGGGACCCGTCCAGTCAAGCACCTTGGTGGCGACACGGAATGCGGATTGGTATCCACGGCAGTAAAGCTCATACATCTTGTTCATGGTAAATATCTCCTTTATATTGATTTGATATTACTCTTCGGTTGTTTCAGCCTGTCTTCTGGCATTGAGCTCATCGAGCATTCTCTTATGTTCCTTATCCGGCAAAGCGTAATTCCAGGTCGGCAAAGCGGAAAGGATACAGCCGATGGCAGGCGGAATGGAAATGAGGAAGAACATGATCATCATAAACGGTTCAAATTCCGGGTTTTCTCTGGCGATTCCGCCCTGATTCATAAAGAGCATGACCGATTCTCTGCGCTCCTTTTCAAAGTTGACCGCATAGTAACCGACCGAGCAGAGAATGGTTGCGATACCGGCAGAAAGCTTCGTGATAAAGGACTGACCCGAGAAGAAAACACCGTCGGGACGAAGACCGCTTTTATATTCTTCGTAATCGATACAGTCGGCGATCATCAGCGACTGCAAAACCGTACCGGCACCGATGGAAATACCGGCAAAGGTGAACATCAGCGCATAAATCGCCAGGAAGAGCGGCGTATCCACATTGTGCGTACCGTTGGGGCCGTCTGCAATTTCGTAGCAGACAAAAATCATGGCAAACGGAATGGCACTGAGAATATTAGACCAGTTATAAACCGTTTTCTTTTCGATCTTTTTCACCAGAGCGGGAATGAAAATCATGACCAGGAACTGACCGGCAAACAAACCGGCGCCAAGGATGACATAGTATTTGAGGATCGTACCCGAATCGTTGTTGGCGTAATAAATGTTGACAAGCGTCATGGCAACCAGCATAATGATCTGCTTCGGGCTTGAGAGGATGCCGGAGATAAGCAGCTGACGGAACGGACGGTTTCCCCACATCAGCTTAAAGTTTTCAATAATGGAATTTTTCTTTTCGCTGCCCTTGATGCGCTCACGGGTGAAAATACCGACGAGCTGGAACAACGCACAGCCGACAAAGGCAAAGCCGACC
>JAZUJI010000149.1:0-12409 GCA_045642685.1 Acutalibacteraceae bacterium
AGCATGAACCTGTACGGTGCGATCATTGGCAAGGCATATTACACAGGTGCCATTGACCTGAAAGAAGCGATTGAGGTGGCAAAATGATAACAAAACGCATCATCCCCTGCCTGGATGTAAAAAACGGGCGAGTGGTAAAAGGGGTCAATTTTGAAGGGATCAACGATGTTTCTTCGCCGATCGCCTTAGCGGAATATTACTCCCATTGCGGAGCGGATGAGCTGGTTTTTTACGACATCACAGCCTCCTATGAAGGCAGACAGCTTTTCACCGATATTCTGCTGGATGTTGCCTCCAAAATATTTATTCCGCTCACCGTCGGCGGCGGTATCAACACCGTTGAGGATTTTGAAAACGCATTGAATTGCGGTGCCGATAAAGTCAGCGTCAATTCCGGTGCTATCCGCAACCCCGATTTAATTCAACAGGCTGCCAAACGCTACGGTAACCAATGCGTTGTCCTTTCCGCCGATATCAAGCGGGTAGACGGTGTTTTCCGTGTGTTCGCCAAAGGCGGCCGTGAAAACACCGGAATGGAAGCGATCGAATGGATCAAAAAAGGCGTTGCTCTCGGAGCCGGTGAAATCGTTGTGAACTCCATTGACACAGACGGTGTGAAAAACGGCTTTGATCTGGAAATGCTCGAACAGGTGCTCAACGCCGTGAATGTGCCGGTCATTGCATCGGGCGGTGCGGGAGGCATCAAAGATTTTGTGGATCTGTTCACAAAGCTGCCCGATGTTGACGCAGGACTTGCCGCATCTATTTTCCATTTCGGCGAAGTGGAAATTCCGCAGCTCAAAAAAGAGCTTGCTCAAAACAACATTAATGTGAGGTTATAAAAATGCTTGATATCAACGAACTGAAATTCGATGAAAAAGGGTTGATCCCCGCCGTTGTGGTCGATGTCAACAGCAAAAAAGTGCTCACGGTTCCCTACATGAACCGGGAAAGCCTTGAAATTTCCATGCGAAAAGGTTTGACCTGCTTTTACAGCCGTTCCCGCCGGGAGCTGTGGCTCAAAGGAGAAACCAGCGGCAATTATCAGCATATCGTTTCCATTACGGCAGACTGCGATAAAGACGCATTAACGGTCGTTGTCAAAAAAGACGGTCCCGCCTGCCACAAGGGAACCGATTCCTGCTTTACCCGGCCGGTTTACGAAAGCGATGAATACAGCGATTTTTCGATGGACAGACTGTATGAGCTGCTGGAGGAACGAAAAAGAGATATGCCGGAAGGCTCATACACCAGCTATCTGTTCCAAAAAGGAATTGATAAAATTCTGAAAAAAGTCGGTGAAGAATCAACAGAGGTCATCATTGCCGCTAAAGCCAATGACAAAAAGGATACGATTTATGAGTTGGCAGACCTCGCCTATCATGCTATGGTGCTGATGGTGGAAATGGGCATTAGCGTTGACGATGTGCGCAGTGAGCTTGCCTCCCGCCACATTATTGACCACAAGGTCAAACAGGAAAAAATGACTTAAAGATATACACGCTGATATTACAAAAAACAATTCTGAGGCATACGAAAAATCTCCGTTGTCTCAGAATTGTTTTTATTTGTTTTATTGATTTGTTACAGTCCTTCCCGGCAATGCTTCTGAATAAACTCCACGATCGGCGCAGGGTCATCAAGCGAATGAGGGTGATGGTCACAGCCTTTTTTAAGGTATACCTCCATATCAATTCCGTTTTGGCGGTATGACTTTTCAAGAAAAATACCGTTTTCCTCATAAGGAACAACCCGATCGCTGTCACCGGCAACAAGGACTGCGGGAATTCTGCTTTCTACGAGCTTAGGCAGCTTGTCAATCGGCATTTCACGGTAGGCCATCAGCTCGCCGATCGTGCTGATGCCGAGCGCATCAAAGATTTCGCTGTTGTCTTTTCCAAGTGAGTTCCCCCTGCCGAATCCGCAGGGGCAGCTCATATAATTAAGTACGGGGGCATCCAGGTACAAACAGCTCACAAGCTCCGGATATTTTGCCGCAAGCTTAATTGCAATCAGTCCGCCGCAACTCATACCAATCGGCACGCACTTCGGCGCAAGCCCGTATTCGTTTATCAGAAAACGGATGAATCCCGCTTTTCGGTCAAGGTCGGTGTCGATACCCCAGCGGTTATCATTTTCAATATATCCGAGGAAAAAGCCTCTTTTGAGAAGCATGAGCTCCGTTTCAGGGAAAGCGTTAAAATATTCGGTCTTTATGGCAAGCACCGGCGCATCCGTCTTTTCATTCGGCAAAATAACCTTTGCACGACGGCCGTCAAATTCAAATTCGATTTCTTCAAATCCGTTCCACATTTCCGTTTTTCACCTCAAAGCAGTTCTTTCAGAACAGGCGCAAGTGCGCTGCCCCAAAGCATATGCCCCTCATCATTCGGATGTGGACCGAACCTGGTTTCGGGCGCTTTCATACCGTCGATGCACAGAACACGGCGGTTGTCAAAAAAGGCATCAGCGGCAGACACGGCTTGTTCTGTAATGAACTCATTCACTTCGTGCCATACCTCTCCCTTTTTTTCGTCATAGTCAAACGGCGGTACGGTTTGAATAAGCACCGCTGTGCCTGCTTCTTTCAGCCTTTTGATCATTGTGATTATGCTGTTTTTGAGCTGTTGTGCCGTGCTGCCCTGCAAAATATCATTCACACCGAAGCACACACAAACAACATCGTTCTGCTTCGCCTTTTCAAGCCATATACCATCCGCTGCGGCGTCAGAAGCCCGTGCATAGCCCAGACCCAGATCCCAGAACGCATATTCGTCACCGAGAATTTCAGCCGCCCTTGCAGCATAATGCCGGTATGAATTAAAAGAGCTGCCGATCCCCTGCGTGATGGAATCCCCGATAAAGGCAACCCGCTTTTTTACACTGCGTTCAATGCCTGTAAAAACCGGCACGGGCACAAGCGACGAAAGCTCCCATTTTTTGTCGATTATTTTATAAATTGGAATAATGCTTTCAGCGTGACAGGGCAGCCTTTTGCCCGAAAAGTCGATTTTGATGCAAAGATAACGGTCTTTTTCGGCAGAAAGCTCCAAGCTGTCACTAAAACAGGTTTTCTCCGCATTTACAACAGCAGAAGCTTTTCCGCTGAATGTAACATCAAAAAACTCTGCTTTTTCTGCCAAGTCGGGCGTGCAGCCATCCGTAACCGCCGCTTTCAGGCTGTGAATGGTCCAGTCGGGGCAGATATCGTTGCAGCGGCTGACCGTGCCGTCAGAATATGTGCTGTCTATCACAGCCGAAAAGGCAAGGCGGTAGCAAAATCGGCCGCCCTTGAAAATTTTCAGAAAAACCATTCCGTGCTGAATCTCCTGCGTGCTTTCAAAAACAGTCTGATTTCCGCAGGCGGCAAGTGTATTTGAAACATATTTTTCAACTGCATCCATGATGATCCTCCCGTTCAAACTGCGTCACGCCGCCGACAGCGGATCGTTTTTACAGATACTTAACCGTATCCCCGATCGGCTTGCTTTTGAAATGCATCGGATTAGGCGTTATCCCTTCTTTCGGATAACCCATGACCAATAAGGCCGTAGTTTCAAGGTCATCAGCCAATTCAAATTCTTTCTTCACGGCTTCGGGGATATAATGCATGACCCAGGTGGAACCGACGCCCAAAGCGGCAGCCTCCAGCATCATGTGTGTGCACACGATGGAAGCGTCAATATCTCCCGATAATTTTCCGTCATACTCTCGTTTCCAACATTCATTTTTATCAAAGCAGACCAGCATAGCCAACGGTGCATGGAAGTGCGATTTTGTGCATTTACCGAGCTTTGCCAGAGCCGCTTGCGATTCAATTACAAAAATCCTCTGCGGCTGAAAGTTGCAGGCCGTAGGAGCCAGCTGACCTGCTCGCAAAATCTTTTCGGTCACTTCTCTTTCAACCTTTTTATCCGCAAATTCCCGTACGGAGAATCTGCTTTCCGATAATTCTAAAAAATCCATACGAACCTCCGAAAATCCTGATTTCTGAAACAAAATGCTTCTTAAGCTGCTGATATTCAAGCAGGATGCACCCCTCAAATTGAGCAATGCATCCTTCTATCAACCGTTACTGATTCAATTTTACAGTTTATCGACCCACTCAGCCATATTCCCCTTATGGAAAATGAGCGGTGTAAGAGCAATTACTCTGGTTCCTCCGTCTTCAGCTTCCACTGTTGTAAGAGTCTTTCCGTCCAGCGTAAAGGTACTGCCGGCTTTGCCGTCATACTCGCCCTTGTAGGCAGCGATGGTCGCCGCAGCGGCAGATGCACCCAATTCTACAACATCCCACAACACCATGTACGGGCAAACATAATCAAAGGCGTTGTCGTTTGCTGCGGAAGGCATAAAGCTCTGCATTTCATGCGGCAGGCCGAGACCCGTCACCTTAATGCTGCTTGCCGAGGATTTGAGCACCTGACCCGCTGCCGCAAGGCCGACAGTCGTGGGGGAAACAATAACATCGACCTTGTTTTCCGCAACAAAAGCGTTCGCCTGTGTAGTCGCTTCCGTGGGAACATCATTGCCGTATTTGATATCAAGCTCTCTGCTGACTTTACCCGTATAAATATCCTTTTCCAGCTCTTTCTTCATGCAGGCTATCCAGTTATTCTGTGCTGTGGTATCGATTGCCGATGACAAAACACCGATGATAAGCTCTTTACCGCTATAGCCTGCCAGTGCGGTTTCGGTCGCAGCTTCAAGATCCCCGTCTGCGGGGTAGTCGATGCCGAGTGCGATCAGAACACCCGACTGAATAAGAGCTGAACCGATCTCCTGTGTATCACAGTCATTAACATGGGTCGTTCTGAAATCGGGCGATACAACATTATCGGTGGAAACAATTATTATTCCCGCCTCTTTTGCACGCCGGAAGACCTCCTCGTAACCGGTATCGCCGCAGGGAGAAATCGTGATGGACGCAACCTGCTGTGTGATCAGCGTATCAAGCATTTCAACCTGTGCGGCAACGGTCGGCTCACTCGGACTTTTGAACGCCGCCTTTTCACCGGCCTGTTCAACGACCCGCTTAAACCCTTCAAACATTTGCGTGCCGTATGAATTGCCCGTGTTCTTAAACATGAAAACATGAACGCCTTTCAGGTCTTCGGTGCTGACGGTAGTTGTGCCGCACGCCGGCAGAATACACAGACACATAACACAAGCCATAAAAATTGATAAAATCTTCTTCATAACGATTTCTCCTGTTTTTTCTTGTTTTTAACTTTTTTCTTTTTATCATCCATATCACTCTTCAGCATCGGCAGCAGCACCGCCACAAGAAGAATGATTCCGATAATAACCTTCTGAATATTGGAATGAACACCCAGCAAATCAAGCGTCTTTGAAAGAAACGCCATAATAAACACCGATATTATGGGACCGTATGCCTTGCCCTTTCCTCCGTTGGTGGAAATCCCACCGAATACGGCTATGGCAATTACCAGCAACTCATTCCCCGTACCCATGCTTGAGCTGATTCCTCCGAGTCTGCCGGCAAAAAGGATTCCGGACAAAGCGCAGGTCGCACCCATAATCGAAAAAACTGCGATTTTCACCCGTCTGACATGGATGCCGGAATACTGAGCTGTCGTAGCATTGTTTCCGATCATGTAAAGCTCCCTGCCGAATTTTCTCTTGTGCAGAACGACTGCGAAAATCGCTGCCGCCGCCAGGAAGCATAGCAGGGAATACGGTATCACGCCGCCCAAATCCTGCCAGGAAAGAGCCGAAAACCACGAAGGAAACGATTTTAATGTGTTGACATCCAGAACGATCTGCACAATACCTCTGAAAAGCATTGAGGTGCCGATGGTGGCGATCACAGACGGGATTTTCAAAACCGCCACAAGGATCCCGTTAAACGCCCCGCATAAAGTACCGGCCGTTATTCCTCCGAGCACCGTGAGCACATCCGGCATACCGCTTTCGTGCATGATTCCCATTACCATACAGCTAAAAATCATAATGGAAGCAACCGAAACATCAATATCACCGATCATCAGCACAAACATCATACCAAGTGCCATAAATGAAACATCCATGCCGGATCTTATGATAGACTGTATCGTACCGGGTGCAAAAAACAAATCAGGCTTCAGCACCATTAAAATGATATTGATAAAAGCAAGTATGTAAATCAAAATCATTTCCCAGGATACCAGAAATTTTGAAAGGCTGAATTTGTTTTTGACGGTCAAATCCCTGACATTTTCATTGGGAGAATTCATATCAGCTTCCCCCTTTCACTGAGCATACGCTTATCTGCAAGCTTTCCGTTTGTGATATTTATGATCACCGCAACAATGATAATTCCGCCCTGCAAGGCGTTTTTCCACACGCTGAACCCCGGAAGCAGGCTGAGAAGATAGGTCGCAATGCTTAAAACGACCGCCGATAAAGCGATGCCGTCCATACGCCCTCTGCCGCCCGTTATGCTGACGCCGCCGAGAATACACATTGCAATGGCTGTCATTTCATATCCGCTGCCGATATCCGAGTTTATCATTGCATAGTTCGACGAATACAAAACACCGGCAAGGCCTGCGCACGCACCACACAAAACATAGACCATCAGCTTGACTTTTGCCGTATTGATTCCTGCAATGACCGCCGATTCCTCACTTGAGCCAACCGCATACAGCCTTCTGCCCGCTTTTGTATAGCCGAGAAAAATTCCCGCCGCAATAAACAAAAGCACCGTCTGCAAAACAATGGCATTCACACCGAAGAATTTTTTCTGGGCAATAGCCATAAATTCATCTGTGAACATATGCGGGAACGACCATTCGCCGTTACTGATAACATAGGCAAGGCCACGGTATATATACATTGTGCCAAGCGTAACGATCATCGGCACGATTCTCATTTTTCCGATCAGAAAGCCGTTTATCAGACCGCATACGCAGCCGATCAAAATGCCGATGATCACAAACAGGAACGACGGAAGTTGAGGGAACTTGATCATAAGCTGTGTAACGGATATTCCGCTGATTGCAAGAACGGCACCGATTGAAATATCAATGCCGCCTGTCAGCAGTGTAAAAGACACGCCAACAGCAAGTATGGCATAAACAGCATTGTTTGTGAGCATGGAGGATACGGAATCAAAGCTGTAAAAGGCAGGTGTGAGAATTTTGGCGGCAACCAGCAGAAGAATCAAGCCCGCAACCAGCCCAAGCTCTCTGTAATCGAGTATTTTTCGGAGGAAACTTTTCTTGTTATTCAACAGACGATTCCTCCTTTGCTTTATCCTGTGCCAGAGAAGCGGCAAGAATTTTTTCCTGAGTAGCTTCCTCCCGGTCAAATTCAGCAGCTATGTGCCCGGTTTTCATTACGACGATCCGGTCAGCCATGCCAAGCACCTCGGGCATTTCGGACGACACCATAATAATGGCATATCCATTTTCGGCAAGCTCATTTATTGTTTCATAAACCGAATTTTTGGCTCCGACATCAATTCCCTTGGTCGGTTCGTCAAGAATAAGCACCTTCAAGTCGCAGTTGAGCAGCTTTGCAAAAACCACCTTCTGCTGATTTCCGCCCGATAGAAAAGTCGGAGCTGCGCTTATGTTTTCCGCTTTCAGCCTCAGCTTTCCGCAAAGCTCGACTGCTTTGTTCTGCTCCTTTTTTTCGGATATCATACCGAATCTGGAAAACTTTTCAATCACCGAGGCAGACACATTTTTGAAAATCGGCAGTTCAAGAATCAGACCCTGCGTAAGCCTGTCCTCGGGCAAAAGACCGATGCCGAGATTCAATGCTTCAGACGGAGAATTTATTTTGACCTCTTTTCCGTCAAGGCAGATCCGTCCGCTGTCAGGCTTCATGATGCCGAAAATAGTTTGGCACACTTCGGTTCTGCCTGCGCCGACAAGCCCCGTCAGCGCCAGAACCTCGCCTTTTTTCACAAAGAATGAAATATCCCTGAAATAGCCCTCCTTGGAAAGGCCGTCTACACGAAAAACTTCTTCACCCTTTTGGGCGGTCTTTTCCGGATAAAGATGATCCAGCTTGCGCCCGACCATTTCCTGAATCAGCTTATCGTTGGATATTTCATCAACATCCCAGCTTCCGATGTATTCCGAATCCCTTAAAACGGTTATACGGGAAGCAAGCCGGTACATATCCTCGAATTTGTGAGTAATGAATATCATCGAAACGCCGTCATCACGAAGCTTTTCCACGATATTATACAGCTTTTCACATTCGTAATGGGTAAGGGATGCCGTAGGCTCGTCAAGAATAAGTATCTTCGCATTTTGTGAAAGAGCTTTTGCAATTTCAACAAGCTGCTGCTGTGCCGCACTGAGCGAAGACATCGGTTTTGTAACATCAATATCATCCGAGAACGGAGCAATATATTCATGAGCCAGCCGGTTCATTTCCCGACGGTTGTATGTTCCGAATCTGGTCAGAATCTCCTTGCCCATGAAAATGTTTTCTGTTACGGTCAAATCGGGGAATGCCGTGGGATGCTGATAGATCGCAGCAATGCCCATCTTTTGAGACTCTGAAGTGTTTGCTGGAGCAATTTCTTTGCCGTTGAGAAAAATTTGTCCTCCGTCAGGGCGAAAAACACCTGTGATTATTTTAATGAAGGTAGATTTTCCGGCTCCATTTTCACCCATCAATGCGTGAACTTCGCCCTTTTTTAACTGAAAATTTACATTGCTGAGAGCTTTTACATGACCGAAGTTTTTATAAATATTCTTCAATTCCAGTATGTATTCGCTCAATGTTCCGTCACCTTCTTTTCCGTGTCCGTCCAACAATATCCGAATCTGAATGTGGCTTCATATTCAAGCCAAAACTTATCTGCCGCAAGCTTACGGGAATCCGCAGCACGCATCTTATCAGAATCATCCAAATTGTTATATAGTATATTACATTTTGCAAAATATTTCAATAGATAGCAAAGATTTGTTGAAGAGATGTATGCCTGTGCTGCAGCAAATATAACGGCTGCGGTAGTTGGACCGGGTCGGAAGATTCACCGGTATATCGAACCAATTAACCGAAGTACCCCGTCTGCTTGGTGCAAACGGGGTGCTTTATGCGTAAAATATGAATGATATTCACCAAAATTTACTTATCGTCTCTTCGTTTCAGCAAACAGGAGCAAAACACAAAAACTGCTACGATCAAGGCACCGATACCGATGTAAAGTATATTTCTTGTCTTTTCCTGCTCCGCAAGAACCTCCTGCAAAAGCTGTTCGTTGCCGGTCAGCCCCTGATAGGATTTGCTTGTTTTGGTTTTGGTCGTCTTTGCCTTTGTGGTTTTCACTTTTGTGGTTTTGGGTGCTTTGGTCGTTTTTACCTTAGTTGTTTTTGCTTTGGTCGTCTTTTCTTTCGTTGTTTTCTCTACGGTGGTTTTTTCAACGGTTGTTTTCTGCGTTGTCGGGTCAGTCACTTTCCTGGTTCGGGAAGTGGTCGGCTTCGTCGTTTTCGGTGCCTTCGTGGTCGCAGGCTGCGTTGCGGTAAGGATACCGTTCGGCTCCTCAAGCGGAGCGGTTGCAGCCACCGGAGCCGGTATTTCCAGCGGATAGACATTTGACGGGATCCCGTCGGCATCATAGAAACGAAGCTGCACATGAAGCGGAGCACCCAGCCCGTATTTTTGGGCGATCATAACCTCTGCGGTCGTTGAAGTATCCGAAAGCGGATACACCGCCCCTTGAATTTTGTAAGCATCGCCGTTGATTTCGTCGGTACTCTGCGAAGAAAATACGAGAAAATCCGTATCCTCCACCCGAACGGAAACGCCGGTAAGCGTTAAAGCCTCTTCATTCGTATACTTTTTGTGTGTAAAGCGAAACCCGAGATAAGTGATGTAATTCTTTTCATCAAAACACACAAAGACCTTTGCAACATCCACCGAACAATTCGGAAGATCCCGGTTCTGGATCACGGTGAACGGCTTTAACTCCGTCCACATTTTCTCCTGAAGCAGGCCATCCAATTCAACTGCTCTCGCCGAAAAGCCGGAGGATAAGACCGTAACAAGCAGAATCATCACCATCAAAACACAGCCGGTTGAAAGAAGAAACCGGCCGCTTACAGATTCCGTTTTTTTCGTTTGCATAGCAAATTCACACCCTGAAAACAGCTTGCCCGTGAGCCGAAGCCACAGGCAAGCAAAACAGTATTACTGACTCATCATTTCATACGCCACATGAGCCGCCTCCGGCTCCATGTTGCAGCGAAGCAAATATATCGGCACCTTTTCCACCAGCTGCTCAACCGTATTCAGCAGCAGATTCATCAGGCTTGCCTCTCTTGGCCGAATCGTCTGCCGGAACAGGCGCGGCATGATCTCTTTTGCCGAAAGGCGCACAATGGAATTTGTTTCGCTTTGTTCAACAAAAGCGATCGCTTTAAGCGGAGCCGCCCGGTTCACACTGATATCATCCGTGCCGTTAAACGGCGTTCCCCAGGCAAAAAATTCACCGTTTTGGAGCTTAAGTGCCGGTTTATCATCATTGAGGATATACGCCCCACGGTCGGCAAATTCTTTCAGCCAGAGTGCCGTATGCGTGGACTTGCCGACACCGCAATCCGCCGAAAAAGCATAGCAGGCGTTATCCGCCACCACAGCGGATGAATGGAGCATTAAGCCGTTATGCTGAATAAAAAACGAATAAAAAAGCGTGCCGATATGCAAATATTCCAGCAGCTCCTCGTCTGCCTCCGGGTGAGCGGCAGCAAGCTCGGCAAACCCGGGTACAACCGATGGGATCACATAATCCGCCGTACCGCCCGTGGTGCAAAGATAGGGACGACAGCGCTCCCGCAGCATCGGATATTTCGGTTCAAAGCCGACGATCAAATCGGCAATCGAATAATAATTCATTTCATCCTTTCCCATGCAAACAGGCGTTAAACCTCAACGCCCGTTTCCACCATGGCTTCCATCAATTCTTCCACCATTTCGTTGGCACCGTGCTCCTTGGCTATCAGGGCACGGCGTTCATTCAAGGCGATGTACATTCTTTCTCTCTTCTCACCGACCAGGTCATAGAAGAAATACGGGATCACCTTAACAACACCGGGCAGGAAATGAATTGCGGTAAAGAGGAAAAACACTTTCTGATAGACAATTTTGCTGCCCTGTGACCACGGGTTCATCGGAATGGTTGAATCGTAGCCCGACCACTTGAACAGCTTCACCGTAAGCAAAGCATTCAGCGGAGCGGTAACCTTTTGAATCAGCGTGGGGATCAGGTTCATCGTGCCGTCAGGACGCTCACCGCTCACATACTCGGTGTAATCGGCAATTTCTCTTTCGACCTCGGCGTTAAACACATTTGCCGCACCGTTATTCAAGCCGTTCAAGCCGTAGAACAGTGCATAAATGCCGACGATCGCCCACCGGTTATGAACCAAAGGACAGCCGAACAGTGCCATACCGGCACCGCAAACCAAATCCCACAGTTTTAACACAATATAGGCGTTGCGGTTATTACCCTTAAAGATTTTCTGGAATTTCGGAACAAGAGCGACACTCGGAATATCCAGAACATTGTACGGAAGATAGGCTAAGAACGAATAGAAAGAACCGCCGAAAATCTCCATTTGCGTAACAACATCCCACGAATAACCGCCGTCTGACCACCAGGAAGTGGCGAAGTTGGCAATAAAGTTACGAAGCAAATACTTGTTTTTCAGCATATAGAACAGCGTCTTTGTGAACGGAACGGGCTTTGGCTGAAGCATGATACGCTCCTTGCAGCCGGCAGCCATGGCAATATTGCCGGCAGCACCGACTGAGCAGGCAAAAATACTCAGAACGGCAAAAACCATCGGCATGGGTACATTGACATAGCCCTTGTTGTTCAATTCCATCAGTGGCAGGAAGATGATGTAAACAAACTGAGAGCCGAACTCGCCGATATATGTGTTGAGCAGACCGACATTGATTCTGTCCTTGGGGTTTGCCGTTTGAAGTGACAGAATATTATCACGGGGAATCGTGTAAATCGTTGACAGCGTTTCCTGAATGAATAGCATGACAAACACAAAAATGATCTTTTTCGGGTCATTGCCGGATTTATCGCCTAAAAACAGCGCACCGCAATACATCAGTGCCGTGCAGAAAAAGTACGGGATAGCAGAAAAAAGAATGTAAGGGCGAGCTTTGCCCCAACGGGTTCTGGTGCGGTCATAGGCGATACCCATCAGCGGATTATTCAAAACATCGTAAATGCCGATCAAAGTGAGGATCAGCGTGACATAGGTCATGTCGATTTTCAAAACATTGACAAAATAAAGCAGGCGGTATGCCTCCAAACCCTTTAACAGCTTGGCGGCAAACTGACCGATGGCCGGAAGAACCATTTCACTTGGCGGCAGCACGCTGGTATGGAACATCTTAATAGCAATGTTGCTGTAACGCCCCAAAC
>JAZUJI010000150.1:0-55798 GCA_045642685.1 Acutalibacteraceae bacterium
ATCCTTTCGATTATGAATTTGTTGACTGAACGGTGCAAAAACTGCATAACCGAGCTATCAACCGTGCGCCGGGCAGACAAACAAGTTTTTTTATAATTGTTTAGGAGGCATAGTAAAATGTATCAGGCAACGATCGATTTAACAAATTGCAAATACATAATGGAGCTGCATGAAAGAATCAGAGACGGGCTGCATCTTGATGAGGACTACGGCAGAAACTGGTACGCTTTCTGGGACGAGATCAACAAAAATATTCCGTACAAATTTATTACCGTCAAAGGCAGCGAAACCGTAGCCAAAGAATTAAAAGGTTCTGTCGAAAAAATGCGTGAAATATTGGAGAGAAACAAACAATACTGGGCTCATTCCAAACATCCTTTCGATTATGAATTTGTTGACTGAACGGTCGCAGTATTCCTTCAAAAGGACAAAACGAGTCGCCGCTTACACGAAAAAGCATCGCAGAAGGGCGGTGCTTTTTTCAATTTGATGAGATAGAAAAGATACCGGTCAACATTTTATAGATTTGTTCAAAACTCATATTATCGTTTTCTGCTTTGGCTGCAACGCAACGGCACCATTGCATAATTCTGTCTTCTGCAATCTCCTCAACATTCCAGTATTCAAGTAGGGAGGTTGCGGATGTTGAAAGTATAGTTTCTTCAATCAAGTTTCGATTTTTTTCAATTCGCCCGTATGCCGCCGGTACATTTTCAAATCGACCGTTAATTGTTACAACATCAACTTTGCCACCGGCAGAAAACTGATCCCGAATATTCGTGTTGATAATGCCACACTTAGTAGCAAGCCATAGCGCATATCTTTGATACTTTGAAGTGCTTCCCTGAACAAGAATTTCAGGGAACAAAGCATAACCCTGTACCGTGTAATATGATTTTTGAGAAGGCGTGAGAGTACACCAAAGCCGTACAGTTGCAGGGACTGCATCTTCCTCAATATTCTCTCCAGCCCACCAAAGGCTTTCTCCAGGTCTTAAAAGACTTTTATAGTACTTCGATACAGGGACAACAGGGTTATCAAGACAACGAAGCTCATCATATGAAATCCCCATTTTATCAAAAATAGTTTCACCTTTTTTCAATTCCATGTCAATTTGATACCGAGGATAATGTGTAACAGATATACCGGACAAACATTCTTCATAAGGTCTGCTTCTAAATTCAATTGGAGAGCCAAGCTTCCCAAAAGTTAAAAATATTCTTTCCACATCTGATATTCTAGTAGATTCCAGTATGCTGCTTCCTATTGATTTCCATTGATTTTTGTTTGTGCTTTTGACTTCTACACCAAAGTATTTATTTGCAACGATATCCGGAAAGGAGGCTCCGGATACAAGTTGAATTGTTTCATCAAAAGGAGTTCCTTTTGCCATCCTTGAAAGGGCATCATATACATCGAATTCGAGATCTGTGCCGTTCCGTTTTGAGTAATAGGTTTCTCGCCCTGCAGATTCTCTGTTAAGTAACTCGTCTGTTTTTTTCAAAAGTTGCCTAAATTGGCAAATTTCCGGTTTTCTATTTTCAGAAATAATCATGTGCGATTGCCTCCAAAGTAACGATTCCAGTTTTCGGACAAATGCATTCCAATATTATATGCTAAGACACAGGGTACAGCATTACCGATAATTCTATATGCATCACTTGATGCAACGCTCACCAAATCTCCTTTTGAGGGGAGAATAAATTGGTAATCATCGGGAAAGGTTTGGATTCTTGCACACTCTCTGACAGACAGTCGTCGTTCCTCTAAACCCGCTGAAAGTTCAGCAATATGCTGTCCTCCATGTTCTCTATTTAACCGCCGAAACTCTATATTTCCATGATGCTCAGATCGAATGGTGGGACCAATTGAATCAAGTTTTACCTCTGTCTGCCCTTGACAGTGCTTCCCCATGTATTTTGCGTGCGAGTATTTTTGCTGCGATTTATCAAGCGAAATAGATGGTTCATCTAAGTGAATGAATGCTTCAGCACAAGATACGGGATTTAGTAAGCAAGAGTTGTGTTCTGTATATGAATGTGTCTTTGGCGGATAAGGATCGTACTCTTTAGGAATGCTTTTTGATGCAAGGGCTTTCTTCGCTTCAAAGGTAAGTGCATTTTTTCTGAATCCAAAGAAAATGATACGTTCTCTTGACTGAGGGACACCATAGTCGGCAGCATGAAGTATCCGAGCAGGAACAACAATATAACCGCCATTCCCCGCTCTAGCAAAATCATGCTCAATAATCTCTTTGGCGTTGTTAAGACTTATAAGTCCCTTAACATTTTCCGCAATGAACAGTTTCGGTTGAGCGATTGAAATAACATCTCGCATCCACTTATACAGCTGACCGCGGTTTTCAGCAGAAAATTCGGAGGTCTCCAACGGGTTTCCGTCATGACCTTTTTGCGAACGGAATCCAAGGCGTTTCCCAGAAACTGAAAAGTCTTGACATGGAAACCCGCCTGTAACGACATCGATTTCATCAGGGAAAACATTTACTCCTTTTCTTGCTTGTTTTACAAGATTAACAATGCTTTCAACATGATATATCTGTTCTGCTTTTGGGTTTTTGTGTGAAAAGTACGAAACCCATGCAGCTTTTGCATCTGGGCGAATATCGTTTGCAAAAACAGTTTTGAATCCCGTGGGTTTTACCCTAACCATGTCTCCGTTTGTTTCTTCTATCCAGTTAGGATGAATCACACGGTTAATTGATTTTTCAAGGCACAAAAAATCACCCTCAAAGCCAATGTCCATTCCTCCGCAGCCCGAGAATAAAGATAAGACATTCATTTAATATCTCTCCAAACAGGTCAATTATTTAAGTAATTAGGTATTCGGACTCATAGTAAAACAGTTTGGTTCCTTTGAACAATTTGCAAAACACATATGTGTTATAAGTACGAAGCGATGCATTCAAATTCCCCAGAGGTTTTGATCAATGTGGTGTAATGCCGAAAACACCACATTTTACATAGTTCATTATAGCCGAAAATGTGTAAAAATTCAAGTCATTAACCGTTAAGTAGTTTTCTTTCATTGTAACAAATCCGTAAATTTGAAATGAATGTAAAAATTATGTCCTGTTTTGAATAACGGTTCTGCAAAATGCGTTTGAAGTGATTGTTCTCGTTCAATTTGTGTGGTATAATAAGGGAAATACCTGCCGATGTGAAGGGCAATTTGCCGGCGGAGTCGAATACGGCTTCCTCGCCGGGTACGGCAGATAAAAGAATCACGAAACGAGGCGATACCATGGCACTTTGTGACCTGAAATTTTTCAGCGAAGCACTCGGGATGCAGACGGAGGTTTATGTTGTGCTTCCGCAAAGGAACCGGAACGGGGAGATCGGCAATCCGGCTCCCGAACAGAAGAGCGGCTTCAAAAACCTGTATCTGCTCCACGGGCTGAGTGACGACCATTCCATCTGGCTGCGCCGCACCTGCGTGGAGCGTTATGCGGATGAATACGGCATTGCCGTGGTGATGCCCTGCGCCGCCAAAAGCTATTACTGCGACATGAAGTACGGCTTGAACTATTATCAGTTTATTGCCAAAGAGCTGCCCGTGCGCATGAACGAATTTTTCGGGCTTTCGCTCAGGCGGGAAGATAACTTTGTCGCCGGGCTTTCCATGGGCGGTTACGGTGCGCTGAAAATCGGGCTGCGGGAATGTGACCGTTTCTGCGCCGCCGCCGGGCTTTCCGCCGCCATCGACTTGGAACGCAGAGCCGGTACCGAGGTGTATAAAGCCATTTTCGGTGAAAACGGCACCGTGCCCGAACCGGATAACCTGTTCCGGCTGGCGGAGCGATGCGCCGCCGACCCCAACCGCCCACGCCTGTTTCTGGGCTGCGGCACGGAGGATCACCTCTACCCCGAAAGCGTGCTTTTCAAAGAAAAGCTGCAGGCGCTCGGCTACGACCTCACCTATCGGGAATCGCACGGCGTGCACAGCTGGGCGTTCTGGGAAGAATATATTCCGTATGTTCTGGAATGGATGTTCGGCTGACGCTTTATCGGAATACAGCGCAGAAAAGGAGCTGTGACGAAACTTGACCGTTTCATCACAGCTCCCTGTTTATTGCCTGTTTCAGCCGACAACATACATATTGACATTCTTTCTGCCCCAATGGACGCAATCATCCAGATCTGCCATATAGACATCGACAATGGTTTTGCCGTCGTAGATGAAGCCGCCGGTATCCGCTGCAATGCAGTAGCCGTAAACCGTGCCGTCGGTGGCAACGATATACAGTTTTGTGCCGTAGGGAATTTTCTTCGGGTCAACAGCCACATAGCCAACGCCGGGCTTGCGGCCGGAGGCGGTGCCTGTGCCGCCCGTATAGGCGGTTGCGCTGCCGGAGAAAACCTTGGTGTAGTGCTTGGGAACACCGTTTTTGTCCAACTCCACGGTGCCGAGCTTGGAATAGGGCACGCCCTTGGCTTTTACATCATAAACCTTTTTGGTGCCGACGGAGGTCACCTGCGTGACAGGCTGCCTGAGAACTTTTTCGGAAACCTGAACCGTATCGATCAGCACACCGTTGACATACTTTTCTTTGTAGGTGATTTCTTTCTGACCGTTGACGCCCTTGGTGGTGATCCTGGTGGTGCCCTTGGTCATGCCGGAATCTTTTTTCGTGACGGAAGAGAAGGGAATACTCTTTGTTTCAACACGGTCTTTATAGATAACTTCATCCACAAAAATGACCATGCCGCTTGAAACAACATCGTCTTCCTTGCGGGAGAGAACATCGTTTTCGCCAACGGAAATACCGGCTTTTTTCAGTGCATCGGCAACGGTGCCGACCGCCATTTGAAGGGGGATGTTTTTGCCGTGGTAGCGAACCGTGATCGGGAACGCACGGGCAACGGAAATGATCATGCCGTCCTCAACCGGGACGGAATCGTCGTAGTTTACAAGGTCATCGGTACCGACGGAAACCTCGGCAATTTCGATCGCCTCGGCAACCGTGCCGTCAAAGGTGAAGTAAACCGTGCCGTGTTCATCGTTTACGCCGACTAAATTCGGGCGGATAACGGTGATGGAGCTTTCATCGCTGCCGGCAGTGAAGTCGGAGGTATCGACCGTGTCGTAAGAGGAAACGGCGATGCCGGCTTCGGCAAGCACTTCTTCGGCGGTGGTTTTGTCGGTGTATACGGTCGTTAAGCTTTTGCCGTCGTAAAGGTCAACATAGTAGAAATTGTCGTCCGCTGCCGTTGCGTGGAAGGTGCAGAACAGCAGGCTGAGCGCCAACACGGCGGAAAGCACACGCTTGGGTACGCTTATGACCATGAAACGGTTCCGGATTTTTTCTGCCATCGAATTTTCTCCTTCGGGGCGATTCTGCGCCCCTTCTGTTCGTTGATTTCTTCGCTGCGGTTAATCGGAATTCGTCCTTCGTGCTTAATGGTTACACAGTGGTTACAACATTATTATCCACCGCTGTTTCATGATTATAATGGTGCTTTGCCGAATTGTCAAATCATTCGGCAATTCAATTTTGTGCATTTTGCACAAACAAAAACTGTCGAATAAGGAATTTCACCCTGCTTTTTCAGAATATACCTGCAAAAAATGGCCTGTTTTTTGTGAAAAACCGAAAAAGTTACAAATGGTTACAAATTGGTGTAAAATGCCTGTAATCTATCCAAATCAGAAAAATAAAATATAGCAAAGTCCGATTTTTGCTATATTTGTTTTGCTGAAAAAAAGCGTGAAAAACAGCGAAAGTCAAGCAAAATCAAGGCGTTTCGGCACATGATATCATCTGTTACAAAACGGTTTCAAAAATGACACAAAGTCATATTTTTCCTCCAAATGCGCTGCCCCGAAAAGCAACCGGTGCACAGCAGTGAAAAGAACACTATATAATGAAAATAATAAAATTGCGCCGCAGAAGCCATTCTTCCGCAGCGCAGATATCCCGTCGGGCTGTGCTTATTCTTTTATCTTTTGTTCCGGATCATCGGGCGGCAAAAAGGGCTTCAGCGCACGGGTGAGGATCCCGTTCATATGTGCTAAAGCCGTGCCGTAATTGGTTATCGGCACACCCTGATCCAAAGCGGCCTGCAAACGGTTTTTCATTTCCCGCTGTGTGATCATGCAGCCGCCGCAATGCACCACCAGCGCATAAGGTGACAGATCGTCGGGAAATTCGGTGCCGGAGGTGAAAGCAAAGTTCAGCTGTCTGCCCGAATGGCCGGCGATGAGCTGCGGAAGCTGAACGGTGCCGATATCGTTGCATTGGCGGTGGTGTGTGCACGCCTCGGCAATCAGAACCGTGTCGCCGTCTTTGAGCTTGTCCAGCGCAAGGGCACCGTTTGCCACGGTGCGCAGCTCGCCTTTATAGCGGGCAAACAGAATCGAAAACGAGGTCAGCGGTACCCCGGGCGGCACGATGCGGCTGACGCCACCGAACACCTGGGAATCGGTGATGACCAGCTTGGGCGGCTTTGAAAGCAGCGCAAGCGTCTGCGCCAGTTCGGTTTCCTGCGTAACGATGCTCACCGCCCGGCAGTCAAGCACGGCTCGGATCGTATTTTGCTGCGGCAGGATCATGCGCCCTTTTGGTGCGGATTCGTCAATGGGCGTAACCAGCACCACCACATCGCCCGGTGCGACTAAATCGGCGAGCAGGGTGCGATCCTGTTCCGACTGTTTCATCCGATGAGCGACTTTTTCTTTCAGCTCAAAGATGTTTGTGCCGTTGATGGCACTGACATAAATTTCATTTTCGTTCGGCTCCGGCAGTGCCGGCAGCAAATCACATTTATTATATACAATGATATACGGCAGACTGCGCTTTTGAAATTCGAGAAGAAGCTGTCTGTCCGGCGCACGCAGCCCGGCGGCGGCATCGACCACCAGCAAGGCAAGGTCGGTTTTGTTCAGCGTCTGCATCGTTCGCCTGACCCGCATTTGACCGAGTTCACCCTCATCATCCGCACCGGGGGTGTCCAGAATGACGACCGGACCCAGAGGCAGCAGCTCCATGGCCTTGCTCACGGGGTCGGTCGTGGTGCCCTTGACGGCGGAAACGAGCGACAGGCTCTGACCGGTGAACGCATTGACAACGCTGGATTTTCCGGCGTTGCGCATTCCGAAAAAGCCGATATGGAGCCGCTCGGCAGAAGCAACAGAATGAAGGCTCATCGTTTTCTCCTCAGAAGCGGAAATCACGCTTGTTTGACTGCATGATATCCTGAATATTTTTTTCGGCGATGGTTCGTACCTTTTCGTTCGGGATTTTTTTGAGTTCACGCTCGATCATTTTTTTGCCGACGGCTTTTGTGGCATCGGAGGCATAGTCCGTCAGGTATTCCGCCAGCGTCATCAGCGCATTCGGGTGGCAGCAGTTGAGGATCTGACCCGATTTGCACAGGCTCATAAAGCGGTCACCCGTGCGGCCTTCCCGGTAACAGGCGGTGCAGAACGAGGGGATGTGGTCAAGCTCCATGAGCCAGCGGACGACCTCATCCAGCGTGCGCTGGTCGGACACATCGAACTGCTCGGAATCGTGCGGACGCTCCGCCTCGGTGTAGCCGCCTACGGAGGTGCGGGAGGCACCGCTGATTTGCGACACGCCGTAATCCAGCACCTTGCCTCGCACGGCTTCACTTTCCCGGGTGGAAATGATCATGCCGGTGTAGGGCACGGCGATGCGGATGCAGGCGATGATTTTGGCAAACATTTCATCCGACAGGCTGTTGTCGAACACATCGGGGTCAATATCGTCGGCGTGCTTGACACGGGGTACGCTGATGGTGTGCGGCCCGACGCCGTGAACCGCTTCGAGATGCTCGGCGTGCATGAGCAGCCCGGCAAATTCATACTGATAGCCCTCCAGCCCGAACAGAACACCAAGACCCACATCGTCAATGCCGCCGTCCATGGCTCGATCCATGGCCTCGGTGTGATAGGCGTAGTCGTGCTTCGGTCCCGTCGGGTGAAGCTGCAGGTAGCTTTCCCGGTTGTAGGTTTCCTGGAACAGGATGTAGGTGCCGATACCCGCCTCCTTGAGCTTGCGGTAGTTTTCCACGGTCGTGGCGGCGATGTTGACATTGACACGGCGAATGTCACCGTTTTTGTGGTGGACGGAGTAAATGGTTTTGATACACTCCAGAATATATTCGATCGGGTTGTTGACGGGATCTTCTCCGGCTTCGATCGCCAGCCGCTTGTGCCCCATATCCTGCAGGGCGATGACCTCGGCACGCACCTCCTCCTGCGTGAGCTTTTTGCGTGCAATGTGCTTGTTTTTCATGTGGTACGGGCAGTAGACACAGCCGTTGACGCAGTAGTTGGACAGATAGAGCGGCGCGAACATCACGATGCGGTTGCCGTAAAAGGCGAGCTTGATCTCGTTTGCCAAACGGTACATTTCCTCCACCTTTTCGGGAATGTCGCAGGCGAGCAGAACGGAAGCCTCCCGATGGGTCAGTCCGGCGCAGGTGCAGCCGCTGCCGGTTTTTTTCGGGCGTGCCTTTTCCAGCAGCGAGTCGATCAGCTCGACATTGTGCTTGTTGGCGTTTGCGTAGGCGATCGTTTCCAGAATTTCTTCGTTGCTGATAAATTCCTCTGCTTTGAGGGATTTCGGGTCATAGTTTGCCATTTGTTTTTCCTCACTCTTTTATATCGCCCCGGTCGGTCACGATTTGATAGCCGACGGACTTGATTTTTTCGGTTAACTGCTTCAGGCTTTGTGCCGCTTCGGCACCGCCGGATGCTTTGTTGTCATACAGCTCATATTTTTTCCGCACCGCAGGCGGCGACAGGTTCGGCATGATAACATTTGCACCGGCTGTTATGCCTTTTTCACGCCCTGCCGGGTCAAGGGTGGCGAGCGCCGTGGTGGCGGGCAGCAAAAGGTTCGGCTGAATGAGCCGCAGGAGCGAAAGCAGGTAGCAGGTCTGCTCCGCCGTGCCCGGTGCTTCGTTTTTGAACGGTGTGTTCCGGTGCGGCAGAAACGGTCCGATGCCGCACATATCGGGCTGAAATTCTTCGATGAATTTCAAATCCTCTGCCAGCGTCTGAACCGACTGAAACGGCGAACCGACCATGAAGCCGCAGCCGACCTGAAAACCGATTTCTTTCAGGTCATACAGGCAGCGCAGCCGGTTTGCAAAGGACATCTCACCCGGGTGCAGTTTTTCGTAATGCGCCCGGTCTGCCGTTTCGTGGCGCAGCAGGTAACGGTCAGCCCCGGCATCGAACATTTTCCGGTAGTCGTTTTTTTCATATTCGCCCAGCGACAGCGTGACGGCGCAATCGGAAAAATCCGCTTTTATTTTTTCCACGGTTTCACAAATAAATCCGGTCGAAAAGCACCGCTCTCCGCTTTGCAGTACAAAGGTGCGAAAGCCCAAGGCATAGCCCTCGTTACAGCAGGACAAAATTTGTTCCTGCGTTAAACGGTACCGTTCACAGCCCGTGTTGCTCCGGCGGATGCCGCAATAGAAGCAGTCGTTTCGGCAAATGCTGCCGATTTCGATGAGTCCGCGCACAAACACGGTGTTTCCGTAAATTTTCCGGCGTTCGGCATCGGCAAGCTCTGCCGCCCTGCGCTGTAAAGCCGGGGTCTGCGCCCGGATCAATCCGGCGTATTCATCGGGCGAAAGCGAGTGTTCTTTTTGAAGCTGAACCAGCAGCTCTCCGGCGTCACGCATCGTCCTGAATGTTGGAATAGGCGGTCTTTACACTTATACCGTCGAGGTTGCCGAGTTTTCCGGCTAAAGCGGAAATGGTGTCCTGCGGTGCATCCAGAGCGATGGAAACAATGCTCACCTTTTTCGGTTTATACGGGATGCCCATGCGCCCGATGATGACCTCGGCGTATTCGTGAAGCACACGGTTGAGCGGCTCAACGGCTTCGCTTTTTTCGACAATAATTGCCATGACGGCAACTCTCGTTTTCATTCGCTTCTCTCCTTTTCAACAAAAAACAGCCATATCCCGCAAAAGGATATGGCTGAACACAAGCGAAGATAAAAAAACGGCGCATATCCCTTTCCGTCAGGAACAAAGCCCTTCTTGTCAGGTTACCGTTATTATAACACGAAGCTGCCCGGTTTGCAAGAAACCGAAAAATTTTCGGCTGGTAAATTCTTCGCCGAAGAACCGAAAGCTGCAAAAACGGGTAAATCCGGCAAACAAAAAAGCTGTGATGTCATTTCATCACAGCTCTTTATGTATCAAACGGTCAAGCGTTTACCAGAGCGTAGGTATCCTGCGCGATCATCAGCTCTTCGTTGGTCGGGATGACGAACATCTTGAGCTTGGAATCGGGGGTGGAGATGTCGATCTCTTCGCCGCGGACATGGTTCTTTTCTTCGTCCATTGCGGTGCCGAGGAAGCCGATCGCATCCGCCACTCTCGTGCGGTACTGCGGATTGTTTTCACCGATACCGCCGGTGAAAACCACGGCATCAATGCCGCCCATGGCGGCGGCGAAACCGCCGATGTACTTGATCAGCGCATGGCAGAGCATACTTTCGACCAGCTTCGCTCTTTCATCGCCGTCCTTGGCACGCTGTTCAATGGTGCGGTTGTCGCTCGTGCCGGACAGACCGAGCATACCGCTCTGCTTGTTCATCAGCTTATCCATATCATCGGGGGTAAGGTTGTGACGCTTCATGATGGTGGTGACGATTGCCGGGTCGATCGAACCGCAGCGGGTGCCCATCATAATGCCCTCCAAAGGAGTCAGACCCATGGTGGTATCCAGGCACTTGCCGTCCACGATCGCAGAAATGGAAGAACCGTTGCCCAGATGGCAGGTGACGATCTTGCTGTGTTCGGGGTTGCCGAGCAGCTCCAGGCAGCGTTTGGTCACATAACGATGCGATGTGCCGTGGAAGCCGTAACGGCGGATGCCCTCTTTTTCATAGTATTCATAGGGCAGAGCATACATATAAGCGTAATCCGGCATCGTCTGATGAAACGCCGTGTCGAACACGGCGACCTGCGGCACGCCGGGCAGCATTTTTTCAAAGGCGATAATGCCCTTGAGGTTCGCCGGGTTGTGAAGCGGCCCGAGCGGAATACATTCTTCGATCGCCGCTTTTACGCTTTCGTTGATCAGGATCGACTCGCTGAACTTATCGCCGCCGTGAAGCACACGGTGACCGACCGCCTCGATTTCGGAAATGTCGCCGATAACGCCCAGCTTCGCATCCAGCAGCGTTTCGACCAATTTTTCAATGGCATCGGTGTGGCTTGCGCCGACCTTGAACGCCTCTTTGGAAATGACCTTTTTCATTTCGCCGTTTTCATCGGGCAGCTTGTGGGTGAAAGTAGCAGCCTCTTTGGTTTCAAGCTGTTCAAAAATTCCGGAGCAAAGCTCGGTGCCCTGAGGCATTTCGAACACGGTGTATTTCAGGGATGAGCTGCCGCAGTTGATAATGAGTTCTTTCATAATTGACCTCCGACTGTAATAGCATAGTTAACTTGTAAATTATAGTATAATTTTTCTGTTTCGTCAAGACGGGTTTTTCCCCGTTTTTTCGACTTATTTGTATAATTTGTAACAATCTTGTTATTGACATTGGATATACGGGTGTTATAATTTTAATAATCGTTACGAGGAGAAGTGGGGTAAAATGAAAAAGAAGCGTACGGCACGGGCACTGCTTGCCCTTGTGTCGATGCTCAGTCTTGTCGGCTGCACCGTTTCGGCGGGCACACAGCCGACCGCAAAAACCGAATCGACCGGTATGGAATCATCCGTGACCGAATCGACCGCCGCCGTGACCGAAACCGTCACGACCGAACCGGCGACCGCTGCGCCGACCACGGCGAAAACGATCGCACCGACCACGCAGGCACTGCCGGTCACAACCAAAAAAGCGAAGCCGACCGCACCGCCGACAAAGGCACCGGAGAGTACGGCGCCGACCACCGCCAAATCGGAACCCACCGAAAAGCAAACCGAAAAACCGACTGAAAAACCGACCGAAAACCAATCGGAAAAGCCCGCAAATAAAACAACATTTTTTGACGATGCCGTTTTTGTGGGTGACAGCGTGACCCTCGGGCTGAAAAACATCGCCACTGCTCAGCGCAACGCCGGTAAAAGCTTTTTGGGCAAAGCCAAATTTCTTTGCAGCGGCAGTCTGAGCTATTCCAACTGCACCATGGCTCTGGATAATCCCCGTTCCGTTCACCCGAAGATCAAGGGCAAAAAAGTGTTCATCGAGGACGGTGTAAAAACGCTCGGCGCAAAAAAAGTGTTCATCATGCTCGGCATGAACGATTTCGCCGCCTATGACGATGACAAGGTGATCGAAAAAGCCGTTGCACTCGTCGGGCGGATCCAAAAAAAATCACCCGGTACGGAAATTTATATCGAATCGGTCACGCCGATCACCGCCGACAAACAGCACGGCGAATTTAACAACAAAAATGTCCATGCGTTTAATCAGAAGCTCATTGCCATGTGCAAACAGCACGGCTGGACTTATGTGGACATCAACCGTCAGTTTCGGGACGAAAACGGCTGCCTGAAAAAAGCCTACTGCGGCGACCCGAACGGCATGGGCATCCACATGACCGAAAAGGGCTGTGTCAAATGGGCAGAATACCTGACCTCATTATTCGCATCATAACGGAGGCTATACCATGAAAAAAACTGTTTCCCTCGCTTCGGCGGCAGCGCTTCTGCTCGCTGTCGTCTGCCTGTTCACCGCCTGCGGCAAAGCCGCTGCCGACAAAACCGTTGACCTGTCTGCCGTGATGACGGAGCTGGAACAGCAAACCAAAATGCCGGCGGAATATATCGATCTGGCAACCGATGAGGATCTGGAGGACTATTACGGGCTGGATACAACGCTCGTCAAATCCTTTGCCATTCGTCAGAACGCAAGCGGCTATGAGGATGAGATCGTTTTGCTGGAAGCCGCCGACGAAGCCGGTGCCGAAACGCTCGCCGCCGCTTTGGAGCAGCACCGAAACGACAACATCGAAGCCATGCGCAATTACAGCCCCGATATGTTCACGCTGCTGAACCAAACAAGCGTGGATGTTCACGGGCGGTATGTGACGATGTTCGTGTCGAACGACGCCGAAAATATGAAAGCGGTTTTTGACCGCCATCTTGCCGACTGAGGAAGCGTTATGGTATTTTCCGGTTTTGTTTTTCTGTTTGTTTTTTTTCCGATCGTTTTCCTTGTCTACTATGCGTTGCCAAAGAAATTTCGCAACGCTTTTCTTTTGTGCGCCGACCTCGTGTTTTACGGCTGGGGGGAACCGGTGCTTCTGCTGCTCATGCTCGCCTCCATCGTGTTCAATTATTTTGTCGGCCTGCTGCTGGAAAAATTCGACAGCGACCGCAAAAAAAGCCGAGCCGTTTTAGCGGTTTCCGTGGTGGTGGATCTGGGGCTGCTTGCGTTTTTCAAGTATGCCGATTTCACCGTGCGGAACATCAACACACTTTTTGATGCAGCACTCCCGCTGCCGCATCTGCCGCTGCCCGTCGGCATTTCGTTTTACACCTTTCAGATCATGTCCTACACCATTGATGTGTTTCGGCACGACACGAAAGCGCAGCATAACCTCGTTGATTTCGGCACCTATGTTTCGCTGTTCCCTCAGCTCATTGCCGGGCCGATCGTGCGCTACCGGGATGTGGACGCTCAGCTGCAGCACCGCCGGGAAAATCTGCCGCAGATGGCGCACGGCGCAGAGCTGTTTTTGCTCGGTCTTGCCAAAAAAGTTTTGCTTGCCAACCCGATGGGTGCGCTGTGGGATTCCCTGCGCACAACGGAAAACGCCGGTGTGCTCGCCGCCTGGTGCGGCGTGATCGCATTCAGTCTGCAAATCTATTTTGATTTCAGCGGTTATTCCGACATGGCACGGGGTCTGGGCAACCTGTTCGGCTTTGAATTTTTGAAAAACTTCGATTATCCCTATGTTTCCCAAAGCATCACCGAATTTTGGCGGCGGTGGCACATTTCGCTGGGCACCTGGTTCCGGGAATATGTCTACATTCCGCTGGGCGGCAACCGCTGCGGAAAGCTGCGTTGGGTCTTTAACCTGCTCGTGGTGTGGCTGCTCACCGGGCTGTGGCACGGCGCAAGCTGGAACTTCGTTTTGTGGGGGCTTTATTTCGGTGTCCTGCTCGCCGCCGAAAAGCTGTTTCTGCTCAAGCTGCTGAAAAAAATTCCCGCCGTTTTTTCCCGGCTCTATGCGCTGTTTTTCATTGCGTTCGGCTGGGTCATCTTCTATTTTTCCGACGATGCCGGCGGCTTCCCGGCACTGAAAGCCTTTGTGCCGACCCTGTTCGGCGGCAGTCTGCTGAGTGCGGATGCGGCAAGTGTTCTGCTCGGTGCTCTGCCGATGCTGCTCATCGCCTGCGTGGCTTCCACGCCGCTGCTTCGCACCGTTTATGAGAAAATCAAACATAAAAAAGGCTTTGCGGCTGTGCAGACGGCGGCGGCCGCTGCGGTGCTGCTGCTGTGCACGGCAAGTCTGGTGAGCGACGCATACAACCCGTTTTTATATTTTAAGTTTTAAGGCAACACCGCATCATTCAAAGCGCACGCCTTGTTTGAATATTATTCCGTCCGATTGCCCCGAAAATCCTTGAAATACGAAAGTATGTCTGCAAAATTTTTGAGCGATTTGACAAAAAATCTTACTTCGCGATCCGTGCACCTGAATTGTGCGGTATTGCCTTAAGGAGCGAACATGAAAAACAAACCAAAATTTTTACCGCTGTTTGCTTCGGTTTTTCTGCTGTTTTGTTTCGGCATGGGTCTGCTGTTTGCGCTGCTGCCGAAAAAGACCTTTTCCGAAACCGAAAAGCGCAATCTCGCTTCTTTTCCATCGTTTTCGTTTTCCGCTTTGGCGGACGGCTCCTTCACCCGTGACTTTGAAGTCTATCTGTCCGACCACACCCCGTTTCGCAGCTTTTTTGTTGCGCTCAACGCCTACACCGATTTGGCGCTGGGTGACAACGGCAGCAACGGTGTTTACGCCGGACGGCACGGGTGGCTGTTTGAAAAGCCGTTTGCCCGGGAAAACCGTTTTGAAACCAACACACAGCGTATTCTTGCCTTTGCCGGGCGCATCTCCGTGCCCTGCACGGTGCTGCCGGTGCCGACGAAGGGGAGTGTTTACACCGAAGAGCTGCCGAAAAACCATTTGCAGTATTTTGATAATGAAGAAATATCATCGGCACAAAAACGGTTTGAACAAAACGGCGTGAGCTTTGTGAATTTGCAGGCGGCTTTTTCGGCGCACAAGGGTGACCGTCCGCTTTACTACCGAACCGACCACCACTGGACGAGCTTCGGTGCCTGCATCGCCTACAACGAGCTGAGCAAAACGCTCGGCTTCTCTCCGCTGGCGGAATCGGAATTTTCCGTGGAAAAAACGGAAAACTTTTACGGAACCTCTTATGCACGCTCCGGCTACTTTTTCACGAAGCCAGACACACTTGAAATTTACCGAAACAAAAAGACAAACGGGCAGGCGACCGTGACCATCACCGAAAACGGAAAAGAAAGCACACGGGACAATCTGTTTTTCACCGAAAACCGAACCGGCGGCGATGCCTACACGGTTTTTCTGGGCGGCAACCATGCGCTTGAAACGATCCGCACCGGCCACAGCGGCGGCAGACTGCTTGTCATCAAGGATTCGTTTGCGCACTGTCTGGTGCCGTTTCTGGCGGCGCATTACAGCGAGATCGTGACGGTAGATCTGCGCTACTACAAAAAACCGGTTTCCGCTTTGCTCACGGAGAAAAAATTTGACCGGGTGCTGTTTGTTTACGGCGCAGACACCCTTGCCGAAAGCAAAGATATAATTTTGCGATAACGCTTTGCGTTGAATATTAAAAGAAAAGGATGACCGACATGAACGAAAAGGTTACGAAAAAATTTTGCATTACCGGTGCGCTGCTGGTGCTGTTCTTTATCTGGACGGCGTTGGTGAGCGTGGTGGATCAGCAGCCCATCGGCCCGAACGGAAGCACGGTCGGCTTTGCCGCCTTGAACGGCTCGTTCCACAGCCTGACAGGGGAGCATTTGGCGCTTTATGACTTTACCGATTTTATCAGCTTTATTCCGTTTGTGATCGTTGCGGCATTCGGCGCTTACGGCGCCATTCAGTTATTGCAGCGCAAAAGCCTGTACAAGGTCGATTCCGATATTATCGCTTTGGGCGGCTTTTATCTGCTCGTGCTCGCCTGCTACGCCCTGTTTGAAGTGCTCGTTGTCAACTACCGCCCCGTGCTGATCGAAGGTGCGCTCGAAGCGTCCTATCCGTCCTCGACCACGATGCTCGCCATGACGGTGTTCCCCACGGCAGCCATGCAGCTCGGCGCACGCATGAAAAAAGGCACGCTTTGCACCGTTTTGCAAATTGTGTTATGGTGCCTCACCGTGTTCATGGTTGCGGTTCGCCTGATTTCGGGCGTGCACTGGCTCACCGACATCATCGGCGGTCTGCTGCTGAGTGCGGCGCTGGTCATGGGCTACCGCACCACGATCGAATGGTTGAAAACAAAAGAAAAAGCCGCTTGACTTTTTCACTTTTTTCACCGAAAAGTCATTCGCAAAACAATTCAAAAAGCGAACCGCCGCACGAAAAAAATGTGCAGCGGTTCGCTCTTTCTTTTGGTTGTTTTTATTTTTTCAGCACCAGTTTTCTCGGGCGGTCAACGCCGGCGAAGCGCACCAGAACCGTGCGCGTTTCGCTGTCGTATTCACAGGAAATTTCCTCGCCGTCAAGCTCGGCGCAGCGAATTGCAAACGGGGTGCGCACACGGACACTCGCCGTAAATTCACCGGCACCGCACACAGCCAGATGAATTTCATCCTGCACCTGTTCCATGCTTTCCACACGCACGGAGGTGCCGATGACACGAAGCGTTTCGTCTTCGATTTTGCTGTAATCCAGCAGCATACACTTGTCGTTCGGGCGCAGGATCTTTTCGTGCACCACGGCAAAGTTTTCATCAAACATATCGCTGAAAACACCGCTGAGCTTCATCTCGTTTTCGTTGATGCTCTCGTCCATCACGGCGGCGATGAGGTACTCATTGCGCTGTAATTTCAAATAATTTTTGTATGCGGGTTTGAAGTTTTTCAGCGCACAGGTCTGCTCAAAAAACGCACGGAAGCCGTCCGCATTCTCTTTGGAAAAGCTGAACAGGCACGGATTGGTCAGCCACACGCCGACCGCACCTTTTCCGCAGGCGGTGACGGTTTTTTCTCCGGTCACCTCGACCCCGAGCATACGGAACAGATGCTCCGCCGGGTTTTTATAACGGCCGCTCCACCAGCTCTTCATGCCGTTAAACGGGTCAAAGCCGTCGCCGATATAAATGAGCGTGCCGCCGCTTTGCACCCATTCCGCCAGAGCGACATTGATGTCGGGATATTCGGGCTTCATAAATTCATAGCTGAGCACCAGCACATCATAGTCATGCAGATAGCCCGGGTAACGGCGGGCGTTATCCAGCAGAACCGGGCGCACACCGACCCCGTATTTGAGCAGCGGCAGAGCCAGCGAATAAAAGCCGGGGAACGCAGAAGAAGCCATGTAGCGCAGCATCAGCTCCCGGTTTTCGGGGTGAGGGAACAGCTGCGTGCGGAACTTTTCGGCGGTTTCATCTTCATCAAACAGCACCGTGCCGACCCGTTCCTGCGCCTGTTCGCTGAAGCAGCAGTCGGGATATGCCCGCTGATAAAGCTGGCAGTCACCGGTGAGGATGCCGACCCGCAGACCTTCCTCCGGGGCTTCCTCGAGCGTGCCGAGGGTCTGGAACATATTGTTCAGCTTCGTGCGGTATGCCGCCGGAATTTCTTCGGCGTTTTCGGCACCCTTCGGGTACTTTTCGTAAAACACACGGTTCGGCCACGGGCAGATCTCATAGCGGTTCACCTTCGGGTGAAGCAGCGACGCCGCCACCGTGCAGTAATAATTGGTTTCGTAGTCGTTCCAGTCAAAAATCGGATTATCTTCGATCGGGTCGTGCAAAAACCACATCCTGCGCCCCGTACCTTTGACCAGCTCCTGCATCACGCCGTATTCCAGATAGGCAGTTTCAAAGGTGCGCTCTTTGAGCACGCCGTTGAACCAGTTTTTAGTGCGTGAGGTGCCCGTCCACACCTGGGCGATGCAGCCGTCCACACCGGGAATATCCGCCAGCTTGCCCTCGGGGCTGACGATTTGCCATTGGGTGTAATTGACCAGCGAATGAGTCGGCACATAAAAGCGCAGATCACGGCCGTATTTTTTCTTGGCGTATTCCTTAATGCCTGCGCTCACCCGGTCAATGGTGCGTGTAAACAGATACGCCTTGAGCCGGGCGCAGCGGTAATGGGCGTCCACGCTCTCATGCGGCGGAATCCACGGCTCACGGTAATACAATTCATACTCCCGTTTGAAGCCCTCGGAATAACCGCCCCTGTCCCAGAACTCGGGCTCTTCGACATGGATGGCTTCCACACCGGCATCCACGGCGATCTTCAGCCGCTCGGTGAGAAAATCGGCAAAGCCGACACTCGGCACCATGTACGGCACATTCACACCGTGGGCAATGACATTGCCGAAGCGGTCGGTCTGAGCCTCGTCCCAGTGAGTCGAGCCGTCAAAACGACCCTCCAGATAATCCAGATAAGCACCCCAGGAAATGCCCGTCATTAAATGCACGACATAGCCTTTATCCCGGAACATTTTCACTCGTTCGGGTGTGGTTTCGTTCAGCCGGTAGACCATCACAAAATCGCACTGATGATCCACCGCCGGCAGCAGCTCGCTGCCGCTTTGGTAACCGGTACGCTCTTCTGCCCGGCTGCGGATATATGCCATGGTTTTTCCCTCCGTTCAATCCGGTTTATTTATTAACCTTTTTCAGAATCACCGGAGCGGATAAAATACCCGCCGGGCGAAGCCGGTATTCATAGCTCCAGCGGGCACCCTTTTTGCGCCATGCGCCGGGGCCGTGCCAGTTGTCGCTGCGATCGGCGTTGTGCAGTGCGCCGAAGGTGTTGAAGCGGTTGCCGAACGCCGTGATCTCAATTTCATGTTCACCCGGCTCCACCGTTTCAAAGCTCGCCTCATACGGCGCAAACGCAACGGTGGCAATGCGCTCGCCGTCCACGGCAACCGTGCAAAGCGGCTGAGCGAAATGCTTGACGGCGATCTTCATATCCCGGGTCGTGCAGAGCTTGAATTTATAGGTCACATTGCCGCCGTAGAACGCCAGCCCCTGTCCGGTCTGGTCGCCGAAATACAGCTTGCGCGCGGGCGCCGTTATCTTTGCCTTCCGTCCGTAAACCGCAACGCCGAAATCGCCCAGCAGATAGCAGGCTTCGAGCGTTGTGACCGGTCCGAACGGTTTTTTGATTGTGATTGTATTTTTGCCCTCATTCAATTTGCCCAAGGCAATTTTCTGAATGGAATCGTCCACATAAATGCCGAGCACCGTTTTATCCACGGGCTTGCCGTTGAAGGTGATCTCGCATTTCTCGGCATCCTCCAGCGCAAGGCAGACATTCTCCACACAAACGGCGGAATCCACCGTATACTCCAGTTCCACGGTTTCGGTTTCTTCACTTTCGCCGTCAAATACCCACGGCTGTGCGCCGCCTGCAATGGCATTGCGCAGATTCAATTCGGATTTTACGGTGTCGGTGATGCGCAGAATTTCTTCCTCGTCCCGCCATGCGCCGCCGTTGACCCGGTAACGGGGCATATCCAGCAGGCAGACATTCGGCTCTGCCAGCTCGATATCACATTCCACGGAAGCGAAGCCGGTTTCTTCGTATTCGCCCGGCTCAACAGCAAGCTGTGTGCTTCTGCCCCCGGTCAGGCGAAGCAGCACGCTATCGTGGCAGTAAATCGGCAGAGCAACAAGCGTCTGACCGTTTTTATATTCGGCGGCAAGCGCAGTCACCGTGCCGTCGAGCGTGTTCCAAAGCTCGGGAACATATTCGCCCTTGAGGTGAAGCGTGTGCATTTCCCTTTCGGCGCAGTAATCGTTATCGACCAAATTCAAATGGGAGATGAACAGCCAGCGGCAGTGTGCTTCCTCCCGCAGCTGATACAGCACATTGGGGGTGCGCTCGCCCTTTTCGGTGCGCAAATCAATCTCACGGTCATCCTCTAGCGCATGAAGGATACGGGTTTCCGACCAGCCGATCTGCTGTGTTTTTTCGGCAAGCTTTCTGCCTCGCTCGGACACAACGGCATCTTCAAGTATGGGCGCTTCGCCCACGAAAATGACCCTGCCGCCGTTTGCCGCAAAGGCTTCCAGATAGTCGAGCGTCGTTTTGCGCAGGGTGCGGCAGTTCGGCACCAGGATCGTGCGGTATTCCATGGCGCCGATCTTCACGCCGTCCGCCTGCCTGGGCAGATTGGCCTCGTTGATGAAATCGAAATCCATCAGGTTATGGATGAGCCAGGTCGTGATCTCATTAAACTGACGCTCCTGTTCCGCACGGATGTCGGCGGTCTGCTCGTCGGGGCCGCAGCTGAGCCAGAACGACTCAATGGGGTGAATGACACCCACACGCACCACGGGCTTGCCACGGGTCATGGCGGTGTTGATGCGGGCAAAGTGATTTTCGATATAGGAATATTCTTTATACCACGGGGACTGATGCCCGATACACGCCGGGTAGTCACGCTTTGCTTCGCCGTGCATGGACACCCAGTACAGGTGCGGCACACGCACGGTAACACCCAGTGCCGCCTGCCAGTCGCCCTGTAACTTATGGCCGCGGAAGGTGAAGTCCCAGCCCGTTACGCCGTAAAGCTCGCTGAGGACACCTTCCCTGCCGTACTGGTGAGCGGCGGACTGCGCCTGTTTGGCGGTGGTCAGCTCACGGGAATCGCACAGCATATCAATGCCGGGCAGACCGAAGCCCCGGTAATGGCGCATACAGTCACCCACGGCACGGTTCTGGGAGGAAAGACTCGGCTCGTTCATCATGTGACCGGTGAGCAAAATGCCGTTGTTCTCGCACCAGGTGCCGATATTGTCGGCAAACGCCTGCGCAAACCGCTCCGCCACATGGTCGTGGTAGCGGTAACGGGCGGTGGACACCGCACCGCCGGGCAGCTCCCAAAACACTTCGGGCAAACGGTCTAACAGATCTTCGCCGTAGGTCGCCCGATAGGTGTCACCGAAATCGGTGGTGTAGGGCAGGACTGCATCGCCGCCGTTGACCGCCTTACCGAACATTCTCTTGGAGGCAAACTGCGGTTCATCGGTGAAAATGGCGGGGACCGCCTGACCGAATTCATCGGAAATCGTTTCTTTATAGCGTTCGTGTGTCACCTGAATGAAGTCATCCATCGCCGCTTTTGACAGCGTATCGACATAGCTCTGCATATTGAACCAGGCAGACTCGGTCATGGTTTCCAGATAGGCGTACCACACGGTTTCGGCGTCCTCATCCTGCGCCAGACGCTTATACGACCGGATACAGCCGTCGTCATCCAATTCCACGCTGTAGCGTGCCAGCAGCACCCCGTTTTCCGCCCGGTCTGCCGCCGCCGAAGCGTCGTTGCCCTCCACTTTTTTGCCCTTGCCGTAGGGCTTGTTGGTGAAAAGCATGAATTTTTCACGGTTTTCGACCTTTTTGGTGACATAGCCGCCGCCAAAGCCGGACGGCCACTTATCTTCATCGTAAAGCCAGGCAAGCATTTCGTTTTCCTTCGCCTTTTTGATGCTTCCCTTGATCAGCTCCATGTAATCGTCGGACAGGTAGGTGGTGGACATTCCCACACGCACGTGCATATGGAAGCCGCCGAAGCCCATATCCTTCATATAATCAATTTCCTTGTCGAGCAGCTCCCGGTTGAGCCGGCAGTTCCACGCCCAGAACGGAGTGCCCCGGTATTCGGCGGTGGGGTTTGCGAACAGTTCACGGGTCAGCGGCTTTGAATTTTTTTTGTAAAGCATAAGTCCTCCTTGAACACGGGAAAATTTTGTTGACAAATGCCGCATAAAGCGGTATCTTATTATTTATATTAGGATAGTTATATGGAAAAGTCAACCGAAAAAGAAATTCTTTTTTCCGTTTCTTTCCGTTCGTTTTTTCAGGAGGGCACCACGATGAACCGCACCGAAATACCGCTGCGAAAACAGGTGGATGTGCTCGGCGGCTTTTGGGGGGAACGCCAAAGGCTCAACCGGGCGGTAACCATTCACAGCGTTTATGACCGCTTTTCCGACACGGGTCGGTTTGAAGCCTTTCGCCACAACTGGCAGGAGGGGATGCCGAACCGCCCGCATATTTTTTGGGATTCCGATGTGGCAAAGTGGCTGGAAAGTGCCGCCTATATCATCGAAAAAACACACGACCCCGTTTTAGAAAAGCAAGTGGACGATGTGGTCGATCTGATCGAAGAACATCAATGGAATGACGGCTACTTCAACATTTACTACACGCTGTTTGAACCCGGTAACCGCTTCACCGAACGCATGGATCATGAGCTTTACTGCGCCGGACATCTGACGGAAGCGGCAGTCGCTTATTATTACGCCACGGGCAAGGACAAGTTTCTGCGGCTGATGTGCCGCTATGCCGACCTGATCGAAAAGGCATTCGTCACCGAAAAATGGGCGAAGTTTTCCACACCGGGTCACGAAGAAATCGAGCTGGCTCTCATCAAGCTCTGGAAAGCCACCGGCGAAAAACGCTACCTCTTGCTCAGCAAGCATTTTATCGACGCACGGGGAAAGTGCGAGGATGACCTTTTCCCCGAGGAGCGGCAGCTTGTGAACGGTGTTCGTGACCATTCGGCTTATGTTCAGTCGCACAAGCCGGTGCGGGAGCAGACCGAGGCCGTGGGGCACTGCGTGCGTGCGGTTTATCTCTACTGCGGCATGGCGGATGTTGCCGCCGCCACAAACGATGAGGAGCTTTTCGCCGCCGCCGACCGGCTGTTTGACAGCATCGCAAGCCGCAAAATGTATATCACGGGCGGAATCGGTCAGACCTGCGTGGGCGAAGCGTTTGCCGCCGACTACGACCTGCCCGACACCTCCTCCTACTGCGAAACCTGCGCCGCCATCGGGCTGATCCTGCTGGCATGGCGGCTCAGTGCCGCTGAGCCGAACCGCAAATATGACGATGTGGCGGAGCGTGCGCTTTACAACGGCTTTCTGTGCGGCGTTTCGCTGGACGGAAAAAGCTTTTTCTATGACAACGCAAACGAAATTGATTTGATCGGCAAAAATCAGCCCACCGAAAACCGGCACCGTCCGTTTTATCCGCTCATACGCCGGGTCGAGGTGTTCAGCTGCTCGTGCTGCCCGCCGAATGTGACACGAATGACCGAGCAGATCGGTGAGCTGGCTTACAGCAGCAGCGGCGACACCGTGTGGGTGCATCACTTTGTTTCCTCCCGGCTCGAACTGAACGGCAGGGGACTCACCGCCGAAACCGACTACCCGAAAACCGGCAGCGTCCGCTTCACGGTGAAGGGCGATTACACGCTGGCTCTGCGCCTGCCCGGCTGGTGCGAAAGCTTCACGCTGAACCGAACCGCCGAAAAGAAAGCGGACGGTTACCTTTATCTGCCGGTACACGACGGCGATGTGATCGAATACAATATGGAAATGCCGGTGCGCTTCACGCAGGCCAACCCCAGGGTGCGTCAGCACGCAAACCGCATTGCGGTCGAAAAGGGTCCGCTTGTTTTCTGCGCCGAGGGTGCGGATAATCCGCTGCCGCTCCGGGGGCTGATGATCGACCTCAACGGCAACGCCGAGATCACCTTTGACGAAACACTCGGCACGGAAAAAATCGTTCTGGACGGGTTTGTCCGTCCGGCAGGCGAGGCGCTCTATGCGCCGTTCAGCCGCAAAAAAGTGAAACAGAAAATTCAGTTGATTCCCTATTACGCCTATGCCAACCGGGATGAATGTGATATGCTCATCTGGCTGAGCTGCGGCGAAGAATAACGGAGAAACGATATGGAACCGAATATCAGGGGCAGAGTTTACTGCCGTCGAACCTTAAAAAAATACCCGAACGAAAGGAACAAACACGCTATGCAGCATTTTACCGGCTTCAACACCATGTTTATGGAAAAAATCGGCTTCCCTCAGGAGGCAAGAACCTGCTTCAACCGGGTGCTGAAAAGACTGGATGACGAAAAAGAGTACGGCTTTCTGTTTGACGAGATCCGTCACGAATACCTTTACCCCACGGCAGGCGATCTGGGCAAAGCGCTGGAGCGTCTGACGGCTCTGGCAGAAAAAATGGGCATGAGTGCCTACACCCTGCACATGGTCTTTCTGGTCACCTGTGCCGAGGTCACGCTGCTGCGCTACCGGGAACGGGGCATTGACGAAGCGATCTTCTGGGAAACCATGAAGGATTTTCGCTACAAGCTTTTAGAGTGCAAAGAATGTGAAGGCGTTTGGGGCACCTTTGTCGCCGGCTGGAACAGCGGCTTTTTTGAGCTGAACCGCTTTGCTCTGGGTCGCTTCCAGTTTGAAAAATCCGACTACAACAAAAAGACCGTGACCCTGCGCGGCGGCTATGTGCTTGAAAAAGGCGCAAGAGTCATCGGCTTCCATATTCCCTCCTCGGGCGAACCGCTGACCGATGAGGTTCGTATGGCTTCCTACAAAAAAGCATACGACTTTTACAAGGATGAGTTCAACGGCGGTCCCGTGGTGTTCGGGTGCGGCTCCTGGCTGCTTTACAAGGAGCATTACAGCTTCCTGCCCAAGCACCTGAACATTCTGCGCTTCATGGACGATTTTGAAATACTCGAAAGCAGCGACAGCGATGATTTCGGGGACGCATGGCGTGTGTTCGGCCGTTACGCCGACGAAAAGCCCGAAGATCTGCCCACCGATACCTCCCTGCGCCGTGCCTTTGCCGAACGGCTGAAGTCCGGCAAGCCCACCGGCCACGGCTACGGGGTCATTGTTTTTGACGGAGAAAAAATTATTAACAAATGAGAGTAGAGTCATTGAGCACCGCCCGGTTCCGCAACCTCTCCGCCACGGAATTTTTTCCGGGCGAAGGGGTCAATATCATTTGCGGTGCAAACGGACTCGGTAAAACCAATTTAATTGAAAGCATCTGGCTGTTCACGGGCTGCCGCAGCTTTCGCAGCGTGCGTGACCGGGAACTGATCCGGATCGGCTGCGACAACGCCGAGATGAAAATGAGCTTTTATTCCGGCTCACGGCATCAGCAGGCGCAGCTGCAAATCGACGAAAAGCGGCATTTTTCGCTCAACGGCGTTTCGCTGCCCTCGGGGCGGATGATGATGGGCGAATTTGCGTGCGTTGCGTTCACGCCGCTGCACCTTGCCATCGTCAAGGACGGACCCGATGAGCGGCGGCGGTTTCTGGATATTGCCATTAGTCAGATCCGACCGAATTACGCCAAAACCGTTCTGGAATACAACCGTATCCTCGCTCAGCGCAACGCCGCATTGCGGGCAGCAAAGGAAAACCGCCGGATGGATGCGCTCGTGGAGCTGTGGGACGAGCCGCTGGTCACCAAAGGTGCCGCCATTATTAAGGCACGCATGAAATATCTGGAACGGCTCAACGAAAAAGCGGCAAAAATTTATGAAGAAATTTCTTCCGGCAGGGAAAAACTATCGTTGGATTACCGTGCCTACGCACGGGAGAAAACGGACGCCGACCCCGACCGAATCAAAGAAAGTCTGCGGCAGGCACTTGCCGCACGGCATGAAACCGATTTGGAGCACGGCTCGACCGGCATCGGTCCGCACCGGGAGGAATTTTCCATTCGCCTGTCCGACATCAGCGCAAGAACCTTCGGTTCCCAGGGGCAGCAGCGCTCGGCGGCGCTGGTGCTGAAGCTGGCGGAGGCAGACCTGTTTGCGGAGGCAGTCGGTGAAGAACCGGTGATCCTGCTGGACGATGTGTTCAGCGAGCTGGACCCGGACAGGCAGAAATATGTGGTTCGGCATTTTGAAAACCGTCAGGTGTTCATCACCTGCTGCGATGAGGCATCCGTTGTGCGGCTGGCGCAGCACGATGTGACGGTGCACGATATTCAACGACTGAGAGGAATCGGCTGATGTACGAAACTTGGGAACAGTTGAAAAACGACTGTCTGCAATGCACCGAATGTGACCTGTGCGTGACGAGGACAAAGCTTGTTTTCGGCACGGGCAGCGAACAGGCAAAGGTGCTGTTCGTGGGCGAGGGTCCCGGCGCAAACGAGGATCTGCAGGGGGAACCTTTTGTCGGCAGGGGCGGTCAGCTTCTGGATAAATTTCTGGCGGCGGTGGATTTAGACCGCAGAAAAAACATCTACATTGCCAACATGGTCAAATGCCGTCCGCCGCAGAACCGTGACCCGCTGCCGCTCGAGCAGGAAAAATGCATCCGCTGGCTGCGGGAGCAGACCCGTTTGCTTCGCCCGAAAATCATTGTGTGTCTGGGGCGTGTTTCCGCCACAAGGCTGATCGCTCCCGATTTCAAAGTGACGAAACAGCACGGCGAATTTATCGAAAAAAACGGGGTGCTGATGATGGGCACCTTCCACCCGGCGGCGCTGCTGCGCAACCCGACGCAAAAGCCGCAGGCACTGGAGGATTTTCTGGCTCTGCGTGAAAAAATCAAAGAGGTCTGCCCCGAAACCTATGAAAATCTGTAACTGAGGTGCAAAGCCTTGAATCTGTTGTCTGACATTCAAACCGTTTTTTCCTACCCGTTTCTGCGCACCCCGCTGCTTGTCGGCGTTCTGGTGTCGCTTTGCGCCGCTCTGCTCGGGAGCGTGCTTGTGCTCAAACGCTTTTCCATGATCGGCGACGGACTTTCCCATGTGGGCTACGGTGCGCTGTGCGTTGCCGCCGCCATGGGTGCCGCTCCGCTGCAGGTCGCCATTCCCGTTGTGATCATATCGGCTTATTTTTTGCTGCGCATCAGCCGGTCCAGCCGCATCAACGGCGATTCCGCCATTGCGCTCATTTCCGGCACTGCCATTGCCGTGGGTGTGCTCACGGTGAAGCTCGTCGGCAATGTCAACATGGATGTCGGCAGCTATATGTTCGGCAGCATCGTTGCCATTGATAAAAACGATGTGATCATCAGCGTCATCATGTCCGTGGTCGTGCTGCTGCTTTATGTGCTGCTTTACAACGGCATTTTTTCCACGACCTTCGATGAAAGCTTTGCCAAAGCGACCGGCACAAGGGTCGGCTTTTACAACACGGTCGTTGCTTTGCTTACGGCGGTGACGATCGTAGTCGGTATGCGCCTGATGGGTGCGATTCTCATCTCCTCGCTCCTCATCTTTCCGTCCCTTACCTCCATGCGGGTATTCCGCTCGTTCCGGGGTGTCGTCATTTCTTCCGCCATCGTTTCTTCCCTGTGCTTCTTTATCGGCTTTGTGGCGGCGTTCCATTTTGATACGCCGACCGGTGCAACGGTCGTAGCGGTGAATGCGGCGGCATTCCTCATTTTTGCGCTTGCGGGCAAAATAAAAACCCTGCCGAAACCGACAGGGAAAAAGTAAACGGTTCAGTTTTCGGTGCTCTCGCCGCTTTGTGCGCAGACCACTTTTTTGAACACGGCGATGCAGGAGGCTGATACACGCTTGTCCAGATGCATACTGCCGAAAAACCAGCGTTTGTATTCACACGAATCATTCAGCTCATCGAAATAAGCGTTCAACCCCGTGATGCGGGCAGGCTGTTCGCTCTTCAGGCGCAGGAAGCTTTTGATTTTGGCAGGCGGCTCGTGGGTGATGATGTAATCGACCTTGCAGCTGCATTTTTCGATGTTTTCCGCACCCTCGGTCAGCTCCGCACTGCTCGGGAATTCCCGGCGGGACCAGGCACCGTTTTCAAACAGCATATCAATATCGGGGCTTTCGCCGCCGCCCATGGTGAAGTAGGTTTCACCCTCGATCGAAAAGATCTGACCCCGCATGAGGTGATAGAGGTTGCCGGAGATGTTGTGCGCCTTACCGCCGCAGAACACGCCGACACCGTATTCATCGAGCAGCTCAAAGTTTTCGTGCGTTCCGTCAATAAAACAGATATTCCACTTTTTTTTGCCCAGGCGGCGCAGGATCTTTTCTTCGGCGGCGCTTCCGTCCCACACGAAGCCGAAATCCCCGCAGACGATGAGCGTATCGCCCTTTTTCAGTTTGATTGCCTCCAGGCGTTCCAAATCCCCGTGGAGGTCACCGGTTATATATACCATTATTTTTCACCTTTTTTGAATTTGTTTCGCAAACAATTATACTATACTACATTCAGAGAGGCTTTGTCTATGAAAAAAGCAATAATTTTTCTTTTGACCTTCTGCATGGCGGTTTCCTGCCTGTTTTCATTGTCTGCGGCGGCGGTTTACAACGACGATATCACGGTGAAAAATAATAAGCGTGAGGATGTGCCCTACAAGATACAGACACCTCGTTACTATGTGGAAAGCCTTGACACGGGGGATGTACTGTTCGCCAAAGGCGAAACCGAACGCTGCGCCCCGGCCTCGCTGACCAAAATCATCACCGCCGTTGTTGCGCTGGAAAACTGCAAGGATCTGACCACGGTCGTGGAGGTACCCGAACGGTGCATCCGGATGCTCGACAACACGGGCAGCTCCATGGCAGGGTTAAAAGCCGGCGAAAAGCTGAGCATGAAGGATCTGCTCGCCTGTCTGCTCATTGCCTCTGCCAACGAGGCAGCCACGACCATTGCCGACTATATCGGCGGCGGCTCCTACGAAGCCTTTATCGACATGATGAACGAAACAGCCAGGCGGCTCGGCTGCGACAACAGCCACTTTGTCAACTGCCACGGCTTAGATGAAGACGGGCACTATTCCTGCCCGAAGGATATCGTTAAATTTGCCGAATATGCGCTGAATTTCCCCGTTTTCAAAGAGATCACTTCTTTGACGGAATATACGCTTCCTCAGACCAACCTGCAAAAATCCCGTGTCATCCGTACGACCAACTTTATGATGATGAGCAGCTACCGGGAATATTACCTGGCGCAGGCGAAGGGCATTAAAACCGGCTCGACCACCAACGCAGGCAAGTGCGTCGTGACCACCGCCGTAAAGGACGGCTACAGCTACATCTGCGCCATGATGGGCGCACCGTTTTACGATTATGACAAGGACGGCTACAATGAAAACTTTGCATTCATGGATGCAAAAACCATGCTCTCCTGGATTTTTGACAACATCAAGCTGAAAACCGTTGCCGCCGCCAACCAGATCGTAACGGTTTCCGATATCAAATATGCCTCCGGCGTGGACCATGTGCGGCTTGTACCGAAGGAAGATTATATGGCTCTCGTGCCCGAAAGCGTGAATTCCGACAGCGTGCTGATCGAACCGGTTGCCAACACCATGCCGAAGCAGCTGGAAGCTCCGCTGAAAAAAGGGGACGAGGTGTGCGATGCGGTGGTCAAATACGCCGACCGGGAAATCATGCGGATCCGCCTTGTGGCAGGGGAGGATGTTGACCGCAACCTGTTTTTGTTCATCTTCGGCAAGCTCGGCGAATTTACGCACACGACCGTATTCAAGGTCTTCCTTATCGCCGCCGTGCTTGTGGCAGGCGGATCGGTCGCCCTGCGGATCTACGCCGACAACAACCGCCGCCGTAAAAAGATCCGGATCGTCAATTACCGCGATGTGCGGAAAAAATAAACTTAAACCAACAAAAGGAGAAGCCTATGTTAACCCCTAAGATCGGCGTGCTGAAGGATATGTATCATCAGCTGCGCAAATACTGTGCCCTGAGCACCGTGAACCTGGAACAATGGGAATACCGCAAGGGTCACTTTGACAACGGTATTTACACCATGGAAGACCAAACCGAAGCGTTCTGCCGGGGCGACCGCTGGACCGCAACCTATGATGAGGCGCATTTTTTCACAACGAGCGTGACCGTGCCCGAAAGCATGGCAGGCAAGGAGCTTCGTCTGGAATTCAATATCGGCGGTGAGGCGTTGGTGCGTGTCAACGGCGAAATCGTCGGCTCCGTTTCCACCTGCGACCATGCACCCGAGCGAGGCACGATCCTGCTCAAAGAAACCTATCCGGCAGGTCAAACGCTTGCGATCCGGCTGGAGGCCGGCATCAACTCCATGGATTACTGCGATAAAATGCTGGCAGGTGCCGTAAACGACACCTACGACTTCGGCACCGCTTATCTGTGGACACCCGACTACGCCTGCGAGGGCTACTGGTTTGACCTTGAAGTTGCTTTTGAAGCACTTGATTACATAAAGGACGAACGCATCAAAAGTCTGGTCTATGCGGCGATCGACGACAGCCTGCATGAGGTCGATTACGACTTTGACGAAGCGGCTGTACGGGAATCCATTGCAAGAGCACGCAAGCTTTACGCCGAACGCATTGCAAAGATCCCGTGGGCGGCAACCTCCTCGGTCATTTACACGGGGCACAGTCACATTGATGTGGCATGGCTGTGGCGTGTGCAGGAGAGCATCCGCAAGAGCGCAAGGACTTTCTCCAATGTTGTGTCCATGATGGACAAATACCCCGAAATGACCTTCGGACAGAGCCAGGCGGTGCTTTACCAGATGGTGAAAGACCACTACCCGGAGCTGTACGAAAAAATCAAAGAAAAGGTCGCAAACGGTCAATGGGACATTTGCGGCAATGTCTGGGTCGAGGCAGACACCAACATCGCCTCCGGCGAGGCTTTGATCCGTCAGGTGCTTTACGGCACCGAATTTTTCCGAAAGGAGTTCGGCAAGGTTTCCAAGACCTACTGGCTGCCCGACTGCTTCGGCTTCACCTGGGCGCTGCCCCAGATCATCAACCGCTGCGGCATGACCAACTTCATCACCTCCAAGCTCAGCTATAACGACACCAACAAGTTCCCGTTCAATATGTTCCGCTGGCAGGGCAACGACGGCACGCAGGTCATGGCGCACATGATGAACCCCGGCTACAACGGAATGTTCACCGTCGGCGAATTGATGATTTACGACAAGGAATGTAACAATAAGGAACAGCTCGACACCGCCATGGGTATGTACGGCTACGGTGACGGCGGCGGCGGTCCGACCTACTGGATGCTGGAGCGCGGCAGAAGACTGCAAAACTTCCCCGGTCTGCCGCAGGCAAAAATCGACCATGTGGACAATTTCTTCGACATCACCGCCGAACACAAAGAGGAGCTGCCCGTCTGGAACGGTGAAATGTACTACGAAAATCACCGGGGCACCTTCACCAGCCAGGCATTCGTCAAGAAAAACAACCGCAAGGGTGAATATGCCCTCGTGCTCAATGAAATGCTCAGCGTGTTTGCCGATTTGGTCGGCAATTACGACTATCCGAAAGAAAAGCTGGAAGCAGCGTGGCGCATCCTGATGACCAACCAGTTCCACGATATTCTTCCCGGCACCTCCATTCATCAAGTGTTTGAGGATTGCAAAAACACCTACGCTGCTCTGCGTGCGGAAAACGCCGAGCTTCGGGCAAGCTCGCTGGCGGCACTGAACAAGCAGGTGCAGACCGAGGGCGAAAGCCTGATTTGCTGGAACCTGACCAACACCGCCTACACCATGCCGATCACCTTTGAGGCAAAGAGCCGTGAGCTTGTGCCCGTAGACGAAAACGGCTGCGCCTACCCCTGCGCCTTTGAAGAAAAGGACGGCAAACTGCTTTGCACCTTTACGCCGTGTGCCTTGCCTGCCATGGGTGTGAAAGTGATCGCACTCGCTAAGGCGGAATGTAACGCACCCAAAGTCACCGCCGCCGAAACGCTGCTTGAAAACGAAAAGCTGCGTGTAGTGCTCGACGAAAACGGCATCCTCACAAGCATTTACGACAAGGTCAACGACCGTGAAACACTCGACGGACAGGGCAACCTGCTGACCATTTCGCTGGATAAGTGCATCCACGAAACGGCATGGAATCTGGAAACCAACTACCGCAAAAAAATGTGGGAGCTTACCAAGGCAGACCGCATCACCGTGTTGGAATCCAACGCACAGCGCGGCGTGATCGAAATTGTCCGCTCGTTCAACAAATCCGTTATCAAGCAAAAGCTCATCCTCAACGCCGACAGTGATATGCTTCTGTTCGACACCGAGGTGGACTGGCACGAAACCGACAAGGTGCTCAAGGCAGGCTTTGATGTGGCGGTCATCGACACCGACGCCACCTACAACATCGCCCACGGTGCCATCCGCCGCCCGACCCATTGGAACACCAGCTTCGACTTCACCCGTTTTGAAGTGGCGGCTCACAAATGGGCGGATCTGTCCGAGGGCGATTACGGCGTGAGCATCCTCAACGACTGCAAGTACGGCTACGACATTCACAACAGCCGTATGCGCATTACGCTCATGCGTGCGCCGACCTGCCCGGATCAGACCGGCGACCACGGCATCAGCACCTTTGTTTACGCCTACTATCCGCACAAATACGGCTGGCAGCAGGCGCAGACCGTGGAAAACGGCATCATGCTCAACATTCCGCCCGTCACACAGCTCACCGGCAAGCAGGACGGCACCGTGGCAAGCGGCACGACCTTTATGCAGATCAGCGCAGACAGCCTGACCGTGGAATGTTTCAAACCGGCTCAGGACGGCAACGGCTTCATCCTGCGTCTGGCAGAACAGAAGCACGGCAGAGGCAAAGCCACCGTCAAGCTGTTCAAGCCGTTCAGGAGCGTTACCGAATGTAACATGATCGAGCAGGATGAAGAAAAGCTTGCCGAGGAGCAAAATGTGTTCTCCTTTGCGTTCCGTCCCTACGAGGTCAAAACATTCCGCATTGTTTTTTGATTTTATTTCATTACATTATAAAAGCAGGTGTGTAACAAATGAAAGATAACACCCAAAACCGCATCACCGGTGCCGGCTCTGCGCTTTTGGCAGCGTTTATGTGCGCCCTTCTCACCGGGTTCATGTGGCGGCTGCGGGGCGACCACGGCTTCGGCGGCTCATTCGGTATGTACGCCGTGCTGACCGTGCTGCTGCTGTTCATCGTGTGGATCTACCCCCGCAAAGGCAAGGTCAATTTGCCGTTTATTACGCTTGCCTCCCTCGCCGGTGCCGTCACCGCCGGCGGCTGGGGCACCATCAACAGCCAGATCACCGGCCGGATGACCTCCACCGGTGTCTTCCCCGGTGCGGAACACGCCGTGGATATTGCCATTTCTCCCGTTTCGGGTGTTGTCACCATGCTGCTGCTCGGCTTCGGCTGGCTGCCGCTGTTCGGCATGATGCTCGGTCAGTATTTTTCCGACCGCAAGTATCATATCCTCAACGCCGTTGAGGGAACCGCCGTGTTTTATGCGGCAACCTATCTGTTCCGCTTCACCGGTGCACCTCTGCTTTACAAGCTCATCAACCCTGCCGCCGTCAAGCTGTTTGAGGACGGGCTGACCGCCTACGGCATTGAGCAGACTCCGCAGGCACTGATGCTGAAATTTTTCGGTGATCAGAGCAAAAAAGTGAAATATCTGCTTGACGGCGAAACCATGAAAATCAAAATCAAGGAAATTCCGGGCGGCAGAAATTATTTCACCTGCTGCGCCGTGCTTGCCGCCGCTTTCGGTGCGCTGGCACTGATCGTCTATTTTGCGCTGCGCTTCCGTGATAAAAAAGCCGCCGGCATCACGGCGCTGACCTGTTCGGCTATGGCAGTTTCCATCACCGCCGCCAATGCGTTTTTCCTGCTTGAAAAAGTCAATTTCCGTTCAACCATCGCTCAGGAGCTGGCAGGTGACCGCTGGTCGCTGTGGGAATACGGCACCGGCTTCCTGTTCGGGCTGCTGCTCGTGCTGCTGCTTCTGCCCTTCGCCAAACAAAAGCTGAAAAATAATGTGACCCTCTTTGAGCTGAAGGGCCTGCCCCGGCCGCTGAAAAAAGCCGTGGCAGTACTCGCCTTTTTCTGCACCTTCTGCCTGGCACCCATAATAGCGATTTCGACCCGCATCAACAAAATGAGCGAAAAAGCGGTTTTGCCCGCCACCATCGCAGCGGCGGTCATCGGGGTCGGCATCACGGTGCTGTTCACGCTCAAAAACAAAAAGACGCTCTCACCGCTGGGCAAAACGCCGGCGCAGGCGGCAAAATACGCCGCACCGATCCTGTTTGTGGTCTATGCGCTGCTCTACTTCTTCATCGGCCCCGCTTATGCGCTGCACGCAATGCAGTCGATCTTGACGGTTCTGATGATGCTCTCCTTCGCTTTGTTCTGTTTCGGCTATGTTATACTGAACAGGCTGTTTGATTGCAAAACAATTTAATGCAAATGTAACAAAAAATGCAAATACCTCTTGACACCACAACATTTTGTGTGTATAACTATTATATAGCTACAATGAAATGTTTTTTGTGAACATATTTGCGAATGGAAACACAAAAGCGACAGACAATCGGTCTGCCGCTTTTGTGTTTGTTCCCGATAAAAATCTTAAGAAATGCTTAAGATTGAATAAATTGTTAACAAAACCACTCTTTTCTTTGCGTTTTCGCTTGTATTCGACACGAAAATTTGATATAATTCAACTTGTGTTGATTAACTGATATTTGTATCTCTCAGAGAATAAAAGGAGCACCATTATCCATGAAGAAACAGGAAAGAGTCATCGAAACAAAGCCGATGTACCCGGTGCGGCAAATCCGGGACTTGAAGGATTTGCTTAACCAGACTCTGGAGCTTTACGGCGACCGTTATGCCTTTGAAATCAAGAAAAGCGGCGTTGCCGAAACCGTCAAGCTCACCTATAAGGACTATCTGCGTGACATCAACGCTCTTGGAACCGCTTTGCTGGACATGGGTTATCAGGATAAAAACCTCGTCATTCTTTCCGACAACCGCTACGAATGGTGCCTGAGCTACATGGCGACCGTCTGCGGTGTCGGCGTGATCATTCCGGTAGATAAAGAGCTGTTGTTCAACGACATTAACGACATTCTGGTTCGTGCCGAGGCAAGCCTGATTTTCTGCGATAAAAAGTCGCTGGCAAAGCTGCGCAGCGGCACCATTCCGCAGGGCATTACCGTGGTTTGCTTCGATAAGGAAGAAGATGACGAAGAAGCGCTTTCGTTCCGGAAAATCGTAGAAGCCGGTGCCGCCCTTGTCAAGCAGGGCGACCGCCGTTATATGGATGCGGAAATCGACCCGGACAAAATGTGTACGCTGCTGTTCACCTCCGGCACCACGGGGCTGTCCAAGGGTGTTATGCTCTGCCACCGCAACTTCTGCTTTGAAGTGATGGCGACCATGAGCGTACTAAAAATTTATCCCGAGGACTGCGGCATTTCGCTCTTGCCGCTGCACCACACCTTTGAATGTTCCATCATCGTTTTCTTTGCGCCCTACTGCGGTGCAAAGGTCACCTTCTGTGACGGCTTCAAATATGTGCTGAAAAACATGAAGCAGTTCAATCCCTCGATTTTCGTTGCCGTTCCGCTGCTGCTGGAAACCGTGCACCGCCGCATCCTCCGGGAGATCCGGAAAAAACCGCACGGTGAAGCCTTGTTCAAGCTCGGCAAAACCGTCTGCAAAATCGGCTCCAAGGTCGGGCTGGATTTTTCCAGGGTCTTTTTCAAAGAAATTCAGCAGACCTTCGGCGGCAATATGCGCCTGATCATCTGCGGCGGTGCGCCGATCGACCCGCAGATCCTCGACGATTTCAAAACATTCGGTATTCAGGTTCTGTTCGGCTACGGTCTGACGGAATGTGCGCCGCTCGCCATTATCAACAACGACCGCCTGCACCTGACCAAATCGTTCGGCGAACCGCTGCCCGGCACACAAGCGAAAATTCTTGACCCCGATGAAGACGGGATCGGTGAGATCTGCGTCAAAGGCGGCATGGTCATGCTCGGCTACTTCCAGAATCAGGAGGCGACCGATGCGGTCATTGACGAGGACGGCTTTTTCCACACGGGCGATCTCGGCTACGCCGATAAGGACGGCCATTTCTATATGGCAGGCCGCTGCAAAAATGTCATTGTCACCGCAAACGGCAAAAACATCTACCCCGAGGAGCTGGAATATCACCTTTCGCTCAGCCCCATTGTCGAGGAAGCCATGGTTTACGAGGATACGGACGACAAGGGTCTGCCCATTGTCAAAGCCAGCATTTACCCAAACGATGAGGAAATTTGTGCGGCTCTCGGTAAATCCGGCATCAGCGAAGAGGATCGGGAACAGGCGGTCAAATCCGTTATCAACGAGGTCAACGAAAAAATGCCGCCGTTCAAGCACATCCGCTCCTTCACCGTGCGCCGCAAGGAATTTATCAAAAGCACCTCGCAGAAAATTCTGCGCCAGAACAAAGGGAACCGGGGCACCGGCGAAGAAGAAACAACCGAATAACAAGCAAACCGCCGACGGAACGATTCCGCCGACGGTTTTTTCTTACTCTTCAATTTCCTGCTCCAGGTTCCGAAAATCCTCCGTATCAAAAAAATCAATGATGGAAATGTTGAACCCGTCACATATTTTTTTGATCGTCACAATGCCGGGATTTTTGCTTTCGCCGTTCAGAATGCTTTTTACGGTGGATTGCGATACCCCTGCCAGATAACTCAACGCATTCGGTGTAATATCCTTTTCCTTGCAAAGGTCGTAAATCCGTTTCACCATCAGCTGATAAATTCCCATAAGCATCTCTCCTATGGTAAAATGATACTTGATATGGTGATAAAATGTTAGTGAAATATAACTAACTTTTTCATTATTTGCTTGACAAAAAGCGACAGTATGATATACTAAGTTTTGTTAGTGATATATCACTAATTGAGAGTTTATAAATGATTTTATAAGCTTTTTGTTTCAGTGATAGATCCTGACCGCATCAAAGCCTTACCTTTCTTGAGCATTACACCGTGCTCAAAACACAGCAGCCGCATCGGACAGAAACATCCGGTGCGGCTGCTTTTTCTGTTTAATTGGCTGCTTATGCGTTGACGAGTGCGAAGGTATCCTGCGCAATTATCAGCTCTTCATCGCTTTCATAGCGGTCGGTTTTGATTCACACGATCTGAAAACCGGTATAAAACCGGGTCAGGCGGTCGTTGAGGATCTCTTTCATCAGCGCAAACGCAGGCTGCCCGGTGCAGTGGCCGGTGAAAAACTGCGTTTTCCGTTTTTTCAGCTCCATGGCGGTATCCCGGATCGTCTGAAGCTCCTCGTCCGTGTATTCTGTTTGCTTCATCATGTGAAATCCGCTGATGACCATGTCAGGCTCTTTCCGGTAACGGGCTTCAAACGCCTCCAGAATATTCAAAATCCCGTTGTGGGCGCAGCCCGAAAGCAGAACGGTTCGGTTTTCGGTTTCGATAACGACACATTGCTCGTGTTCAAAGGTGTCCGGAACCGGGGTGCCGTTCTTTTTTTCAAAAAGCGTACGGTTGCCTGCCGGCCGCCGGTGGCTGCCCGTTATGCCGGTGAACAGGCTCAGCTCACTGTCTATCACACAATCGCCGCTGAGCAGGTGCATCTGCGGCAGGGACAACAGGGCTTTGTCGATTCCGATATACCGCTCGCCGTTGTAATAATCTCGCCCGGCGGATCCCTGCATATAGATCTGCGCTGCCGGGTGCTGCCGGGCAAAGGTCAGCGCACCGCCCGTGTGGTCATAATGCCCGTGGCTGAGGATCACCGTATCCACGCCGGACACATCCACGCCGAGCTGTTCGGCATTGCGCCAGGTCAGATCGGATGCGCCGGTATCTGCCAGCAATTTGTGATGCTCCGTTTCAACATAAAACGAAAGTCCGTGCTGCGCCTCCAGCTTCGGGTCTTCGGATGTATCCTCGATCAGGGTAATAATTTTCATGTTCGTTCCCGCCTTTCATACCGGATTGATTATAGCACCGATAAAAAAGCGGCGCAAGAGCCGCACGGATGTTTTCTGTTGCGCAAAATATATCGGTCGGCAGACCCGTTTTTGTTTCTGCCGACCGATTTTCAGATAGAGCTACATAAACTCCCTGACCTTTTCAATTTTCACCGCACCGTTTGCTCAGGATGAATAAACGCCGCTCCCCATTCGGTTAACGGTTTTCAACATTCCGTTTGTGATTTCAAACACAGTCCAGTAGTCACCGGTTCCCTGGTTGGTTGGAGCATCATAGACCGCAATTCTTGCATTGCCTTTGAACACCTCAATGTGTGCGCCGGAGGTTGCGATCGAACCGCTGCCGGCATAGCGGTAAACATAGTATCGGTAGGTTTTAGCCGTTGTCGGAATAAGCGTTACCGTTTCGGGACCGTAACTGGTGGTATCGTCGTAATCCAGGTTGGCTGTGTGGATGCTTCCGTCCCAGGCATCTTTATTGCCGAAATAAACATGGAACGATGACCCGCTGGAGGTCGTGCCGGTAATGTGGGAATCCAAATCCCTCGGGTTTTCTCCCCAAGTCAGCACGATTCTGTACTGACCCTCGGGCAGTACCGGCGAAACAGAGAAATTCTGGTTTTCGCATATTTTATTTGACGGGCAAGCAATTACATCAAAATACCCTGTGATAAAACCGTCCTTGGAAACTTCCATCGTATAATATCCGGAAGTTAAGGCATCGCTGGTATATCTTCCCGAACTGTCTGTTTTGATTTCCACATCATTTACATAACTGCCTTCTTTGTTGCCGTGATTCTTTCGGAATTTAATGGTCGCATCGGAAACGGCTTTGCCGTTGATCGCATTTGTAATTTTGCCGGCAACAATACCCTTTTCGTTGAAGAAAGCTCTGCCGATCAAAATTGCATCCTGCAAATAGACATTGGCATTATCTCCAACGGACACACCCAATTTTGCCGCAGGCATATAATTTGTTGCCGATACAAAAATTTCATACACACCCATTGTTAAGCCGGTAATGCTGAAATAGCCGTTTGCGTTGGTTTCAACCACCTGAATACCATAACCTGCATACAAAAGATTCAGTGCCATAACTTTCACACCGGCTACCGGATTCCCCGTTGCAGAATCAAGAACCCGACCGGATATGGATGATGACCCGGTATCTGTCAGTTTTGTTGTGAAAATTTCCACTTTATCAAAAGCAGACTGAATACAGCCGATCTCTGCCTGACTCATATTCATGTCACGAGCGGCAGCAATAACAGCTGTTCTGCAATTTGTAAATCCGGCATTTTCGGTAAGGTAATACATAGAGCGATACCAAAGCTCGCCCAATCGGTTCATATCTGTGATTTTGTCTTTTTGCATCAGGTATGCAGCGTGAGAAACAACCGTGCTGATGTTGTGACACTCGCTGGTTGTGCTGGTTCCATTGCTGAAAGTGTATAACCTGTTTTTTGCAGGATCTGAATTTTTTACGGGATTCCGTGTGCTCGCCGGATTTGCGACATTTCGACTGTTTCCGTGCATCCAATCCGTCTGGCCGCCACTAATATCGGCTTCCAGCACTTCGCCCATAATGTCGGCATAAGCTTCCTTCAAGCCGCCGGTTTCAGTATCGCCACCGGTCATGTTTGCGATATAGCGCTCTGTCGAATGAAGGTACTCATGTGCCAAAACATCGACGCGGGAACAGCCGGTAACGAAGCCTATGGCTATGAATGTTTTGCTCCAATCATAATCCGACCAACTACCGCCGTTGTTTCCGGGAATGCCACCTCCCATATCACCATCATTGATTATTCCGATCAACTCTCCGTTTTTTCCGTTAAATCCATTCCGATTGAATTTTGCCTTATAATAATCGTAGATTTTGGATAACCCTGACATCATAGTGGCTGCTTCTTGATTCCAATTTGAGCTGCTGGTGCTTGTTACAGGATTGTTTGGCTGCATGGTTTCATCCACATAAACAATTGTTGTTTGTCTTCCTGCATCGTAAATTCTTATATTTCGAGTATGGTCATATAAATCATAAGAATCGTCACTATTTTTCCATACATTGAAAGTCATTCCACTTTCAGTGCCCGTTACCGACTCGGATGACATCGCATTTTCCACGCTCAGCACAAACCCCAGGTTCGCATCGACAAAAACATTGCCGCAAAACGGTTCATCCCGGTAGCTGCCCTCGCAGGAAATCATGTAGACCAAGGTCGGATCGGTTTCGTTGGCGTAAATCTTCAAGCCCTTTGCAACAAGATTCGCTGCATTTGAAATCGTGCCCTGAACCGCCTGCTTCGCCTGCTCGGCGGTAATAGACGGTGTTGTGTTGATTTCGATTTGCGGTTCATAATCATTGCTCAGTGCCGTTGTTTTCTGATTCTCAGCGGCAACGATCACATTCTTGCCGTAAACCTCCAAGCCCTTGTAATACTGCTGAAAACGGTAAAATGTCTGTGAGTCAAAGCTGTCTTTACTTGTGAAAGAAAGCTCCTGTGATACGTTGTCAACGCCAATCAGGTTTTTAACATCATCAATGGCATTGAGCGCATCCTTTTCGTTTCTGATTTTGTCGCCGGAAAACGCACCGTCGATCATGCTCGGCGTGCTGTCTTCTTCATCCATATAAACATCCGGCAGCGTGCCGCCGTTCAGATCTTTAATGTTTTCCAATTCCTTGCCGGTCGGTGTGTTTTCACTGCCGTATGCCAGCTCAACACCCAATTCGTAGGTGAATGAGCCCACTTTTACTTTGCTTTTTCCGCTCAGGCTGCGGCGTGAATATCCTGATGTGACACCAATGTTGAAGAAGCGGAAAAACGGAAGCAGGATCCGGGCAAGTCCGGAGCAGGAGGTGTGAACCGTAAAGGTTACCTCTTTGTCTGCGCCGTTTGCCAGGCAGGCAATGGATTCCGCTTCGGGCTGTGAGAAAAATTTGCCGAATTTCGGAACAAGCGAAACCGTTGCATAGTCAATAACCTCATCTCCGTTGTTGACAGTCGAAACGGTTACGGCGATATCCTCACCCCAGTTGTAACCGTCTTTGTCTGTTGTTACGGTGACGGCAACATTGTAGGTGCTGTTCGGTGCTGCCGCATACGAAGATAACGGAACACAGACGGACAGCATTACGGCAACCGTCAGCAACAGGCTGATCATTCTTTTCCCTTTTTTTGTCATCTTAAAAACCTCCTGAATGGATTGGATTTGTATTCCTTTCGGACACAACCGCAGTATACCGAAAAAAAGCTTACGAAACCATCGGGTAACGCATTAAGATTTGCTTAAGGAAGATTTCCTTTCGCACCGGTTTGTTTTTGGTTCGTTCCTCCGGTGAGGATTCTGTTCCAAACCTCCTCTCTTGCTTTTATTGCCATAAGATGATTAAATTGTAAACGACGATTGACATTTTGTCAATGCCTTTTGCGCAATTATTTTCAGTGATGTGCCCGGCTCCGTTTTGCTTAACGGTGCAGCCTTCAAGCGGAACAGTCAGCAAAACGGTTCGGTTGAAATCGTGTTCCGAAAGGATATGTTCCGCTATTTTGTTGTTTGGCCTACCGTGATTCACAAGTCGTAGTGTGGCGGCAAAAATTCACAGAAACTCTTTACAAAAATTCATGAAAAAGGCTTGCAAAATGTAAAAAGGTTGTTTATAATATACCTGTTGTTATTTTGTGTCATTTGCTGATGTGGCTCAATGGCAGAGCAGCTCATTCGTAATGAGCAGGTTGTCAGTTCGATTCTGACCATCAGCTCCAACGCTCAAAACCGTTTTCGGTCTTGGGCGTTTTTTTATTGAAAAGGAGAATGCTTATGTCGAGCGACCGTTTTATTTATGACCGTGTTTATCTGCTCGGTGTCGATGGTGCGGGTACTTTTTTTCGCCAAGCCGAAACACCGAACCTTGACCGCATTTTTGCCTGCGGCGCATACAATCACCGTGTACTCACTTCGATTCCGACCATTTCGGCGCAGTGTTGGGGTTCCATGCTTTTAGGCGTTTCGGCGCAGAAGCACCGCTTAACGAACAGCATTGTCGATACCTTTCCCCTGCCTGAAAATTTTCCGTTTCCGTCGGTGTTTCAAATCATTCGCTCCGCCTGCCCGAATGCGCATCTGGCTTCCGTGTGCAACTGGAATCCCATCAACCACGGCATTATTGAGAATCATCTCGGTGTGAAAAAAGAAACGGGGAACGACGATGAAGTCGGCGAAAAGGTGATTTGCACGATTCTGGAAGATGACCCGAAATTTTTGTTTGTTCAGTTTGATTCGGTTGACGGCGCAGGTCACCAAAACGGCTACGGTACTGCGGGGCATTTGAATCAAATTACGGCAGTTGACGCCATCATCGGCAAAATTTATGACACAGCCAAGCAGGCAGGACGCTTGGAGCGCACACTGTTTCTCGTCACCGCCGACCACGGCGGAACACCGCAGGGCGGTCACGGCGGAACGACCGAAGCCGAAAAAATCGTTTCCTTTTTCGCTTTGGGCGAAAGTGTAAACCAAGGTGAATGCGGCGAAATGGAAGTGCGTGATATTCCTGCCGTTGTTGCCTATGCGTTCGGCCTTGAACAGCCCGAAAGCTGGTCGGCACATTTGCCAAACGGTTTGTTCCGAAACGCCGCCGAACAAAAACGAAAAGAAGAAGACTTTAACGGCGGACGCAAGAAATATTCCGACCGAGCCAATCTGCCGACACCGACCGGCAAAAAATCACTCGGCAATTTTATTGATTTGTCCCACGCACTTTGCTATTATCCGCTTGACGGAAACCTCAAAGATGAAATCACGGGAAGCGAAGCAAAAGCCGACGGCAAGCTGTATTTTACGCAGGGCTTTTACGGCTCCTCTGCCACGCTGGATGACTGTGTTGTGAACGGACAGGGAATTGATGTCGGCACAAACGATTTCAGCTTTTGCGCTTGGATTAAAAAACCCGAAGCGGAAAACAATGAAAAGTGGTGCGTGTTTTCAACAAAAGATGACGAAAACGGATGCGACCTCGGCTTTGCATTTTTGACGCATCAAATGGAACTGGAAGCTCGCATCGGGTCAGGCAGCGAAACCATTGGCTTTTGGCGGTCAATGCCGATGAATTACGCAAACAACTTTTTTCATTTTATCTGCACCGTGTCCCGCAAAACAAACCGCATTGCGTTTTATTACGATTTTGAAAAAGACATCGAGCGTCAAACGGAACGCCCGATTCCCGCTGCACTTTCTCTCACCCGCAATTCAATTCATTTCGGCAACCACACACCGCTGACGCTTGATGATTTGCTGGTGTTTGACCACGCATTAACGATTGAAGAAATTCAAAATCTCAAAGCCTATTACGAACAAAAATAAAACAGGTAAACGACAAAGGAGCAGGCCGGTTTGGTCTGCTCCTTTGCCGATGTGGGGTGTGAAAGAGAAAGATATGGGTCTATATGGAAGCCGCCGATGCCTTGGCTTTCAGCACCGGGGTCGTTCCCGTAATTTTCGGGATCCGTACAACATATTCGATGTACTCCTCCGTTTCGCTCTTGACGGAATCCGCTTCGATCCCGGCACGGCGAATGGTATCCACCGCATGATTGAGCGTGTTGACAAACAACCGGACATCCCGCAGGTTTTTAATGGGTATTTTTCTGCTTTTCGGCGAGCGGTTCAGCATTTGCTGGATCATGCGCTCACTTTCCGCAACCGTTAAATGCTTATCCGCCATAATGCTCAGTGCCCGGCTGCGCATTTTTTCATCCTCGATTTTCAGCAGGGCTCTTGCGTGCCGTTCCGTCAAATCCGCTTTTACGATTTTGCTGCGCATTTCTTCGCTCAGGCAGAGCAGACGCAGCTTATTGGAAATCGTGGACGGTGCTTTGCCTAATTGTTTTGATAATTCTTCACGAGAAATATTGTAATGGTCGATCAATTTGGAAATGGCAAGTGCTTCTTCAAAAAATCCGATATCCTGCCGTTGTATATTTTCGATAAGAGAAAAAATAGCCGATTGTTCATCGGAAATATCCATCACAATGCACGGTACCTTGGCTAAGCCGACCATGCGTGCGGCAATCAGGCGGCGTTCCCCTGCCACCAGCTCAAAATTTTCCTCATCTTCTTTGCGGCGCACCGTCAGCGGCTGCAGCAGCCCGTTGTGGCGAATACTTTCCGCCAGACTGGTCAGCTCGTCAAAATCAAAACGCAGTCGGGGCTGATTCGGGTTGGGAAAAATATGTTCCTGCTCCACTAAGATGATGTGACCTGCCACTGTATGTTTGGTTTTCATAGCGTTCCCTCTCTGTGGTAAAAAGTCGGACAGGCTTCGCTGTTCTGATATGCATCGTACCAGAAAAAACGGAGCCTGTCCAGCAAAAGCGTTCGTCAGAAAACGCCGTGATATTCGCTTTATTTCGCCATTCCGAGCGGTTCTTTTGCGATTTTTGCCGAAACACGGGGATATTTCGGGGGAGTCGGCGAAACTTTTTTGATGATAATTACATTTCTTTCGCCCATTTCGCCCAAAAAGTAGCGTTGAATATCCGTAATTTCGCCGCCGAGGATCTGAATCGCTTTTTTCGCCTCGTCTATTTCTTCCTGTGCTTTGCTGCCTTTCAACGCCACAAAGGTACCGCCGACCTTTGTCAGCGGCAGGCAGTATTCGGATAGATCCCGCAGATTTGCCACCGCACGGGAAACGGAAAAATCAAAACGGTTGCGCAGATTCAGCTTCTGCCCGGCTTCTTCGGCACGCATATGCAGTGTTCTGCCGTGCTGTTTCATATCCAGACCTTCTAAAACACGGTCAACGAACATGAGCTTTTTCTGCGTGCTGTCCAGCAGAACGCCGTGCAGATCGGGTCGTGCGATCAGCATCGGCAAACCGGGAAAGCCGCCGCCGGTGCCGACATCAACAAAGCTTGCACCCTGCGGCATATGCACCGCCGCCAGTGCCGTAAGCGAATCGGCAAAGTGCTTGTACACCATTTCCGTCGGATCCTTGATAGCGGTCAAATTGATTTGCTTGTTCCAGTAATCGAGCCACTCGGCGAAACGATCAAACTGTTCGAGCTGCTCCTGCGTCAGATTCAGCCCTAAGTTATAGCTTTCTTTTGCTAAAAGTTCTTTATTGATCATGGTTCTGCGGCAAAGCCGTTCCTTTCGTCAAATTTGTCCGGCGGCAAGCCGGATCAACAGCACGGAAATATCCGCCGGGCTGACACCGCTGATGCGGGATGCCTGCCCGATGTTTTCCGGCCGAACCTTGTTCAGCTTTTCCGCCGCTTCCAGCCGCAAACCCACAACGGTCGAATAATCCAAGTCTTTCGGCAGCTTTTTTACTTCTAAGCGGCGCATTTCCGCCACCTGCGCCTCCTGCCGCTTGAGATAGCCCTCATATTTGACGGATATTTCGACCTGTTCAAAAATTTCATATGGCAAATCCGGTCGATTCGGGTCAAATGGTGTCAAATCCTCATACCGGATCTGCGGGCGTTTGAGCAGCTCGATCATGCGCACACCGATTTCAAGCGGCGATGTTTCACGTGAAACAAGCATTTCGTTCAGCTCCTCACTCGGGTGGATCACCGCCAAACGCACACGCTCTGCCTCCTGCTCGATCAAACGGAGCTTTTCCCGGTAGCGTTCCCAACGCTCCCGGCTGATCAAACCGATTTCGTAACCGATCGGTGTCAGACGCCGGTCGGCATTATCCTGCCGCAGCAGCAGGCGGTATTCCGACCGGGAGGTCATCATCCGATACGGGTCGGAGCAGCCCTTTGTCACCAAATCGTCAATCAGTGTGCCGATATAAGAACCGGCACGGTCTAAAATAAGCGGCTCTTTCCCCTGCACCTTGCGTGCGGCATTGATGCCTGCGATCAGACCCTGTGCGGCGGCGTCTTCATACCCGCTTGAACCGTTGAACTGACCGGCGCCGAACAAACCGGCAAAATCGTGAAATTCCAGCGAAGCACCCATTGCAAGCGGATCCACACAGTCGTATTCGATCGCATATGCTGTACGCATCACCTGGGCGTGCTCCATACCCTTGATCGTGTGCAGAAAAGCCATCTGCACTTCTTCCGGCAGCGATGAGGACAGCCCTTGCAAATACATTTCTTCCGTATCGGCACCGCAAGGCTCAATAAAGAGCTGATGCCGCTCCTTTTCGGCGAAGCGAACCATTTTATCTTCAATACTCGGGCAATAACGGGGACCGACACCGTCGATTTTGCCGCCGTACAGTGGAGAACGGTGCAGATTTTCCATAATGATCCGTTTTGTTTCCGAATTGGTGTAGGTCACATAGCAGGGTTCGGTATTTTTGATTTCAACCTGATTATCGAAGCTGAACGGCACAATGTGCTCATCCCCCTGCTGAATGTCAAGCTCTGAAAAATCAATGCTGCGGCGGTTTATGCGAGGCGGTGTACCCGTTTTGAACCGTCGGGTCGGCAAACCGAGCTCCTTGAGCGATTGAGCTAAAAATGTGGCGGGAAACATACCATCCGGGCCGCTTTCATAGCTGACATCGCCAACAAACACCTTGCCGCCCAGAAAAGTACCGGTGGCAATGACGACGCATTTTGCGGTATATTCCGCCTCTAAACGGGTCAGCAAATGCCACAGACCGTTTTCATCTCGTGTTAAAGAAACGATTTCCGCCTGAATCAGCATCAGGCGTTCCTGCTCCTCCAGTGTTTTTTTCATGTAAGCGCAATAATGCCGACGGTCGATCTGCGCACGCAGGCTGTGTACCGCCGGACCTTTACCCGTGTTGAGCATTCGGGTCTGCAAGGTGTTCCGGTCAGCCGCCGTACCCATTTCGCCGCCGAGTGCGTCAATTTCACGCACCAAATGCCCTTTTGATGTGCCGCCGATGGACGGATTGCACGGCATATTGCCGACCGAATCCAGATTGATGGCAAATACAGCGGTTTCACAGCCCAGACGAGCTGCCGCCAACGCTGCCTCGATACCGGCATGACCGGCACCGATGACTGCCACATCGACTTTTTTTGCAAAATAACTCACGGTAAATCACAAAAGCGGTATCTTCCGAACAAAACGGAATCTACCGCTCTGACCTTTCTGAAAAAGTAATGTTTCACGTGAAACAAATCAACCGGGAATCGTGCTGTCAACCAACTCGAAAATGATTTCAGCCATATCTTCATCGCTTTGAACCATGCCGTTTTCGATCCACTCCTGCACAACACCGATCACACCGAGTGAAATATAGGTATAATAATATCTTTCAAAACTCGGGCTGCAGGGATGATTCGGATTAAAACGGTAGATATTATAACGCTTTGAAAAATTAGCAATTTGCTCACTGACAACAGATTTGCGGTAAGGCACCAGAAACACCGAGGTATATTCCGCATTGTTGCGGCAATAATTAAAGACCTTTGAAAGGAAAAGAACAGCGTGCTTCCGATCGCCTATATCAATATCCATCGACTTTTTTATGTATGTTTCAAGGTTCCGAAACAGCTCTGCCAAAATGCTGTCATATAAATCATTCTGATCTTTATAATGCGAATAAAAAGTGCCGCGGTTGATATCCGCTTTTTCGCAAAGCTCTTTTACCGTTATTTTATTGATTTCTTTTTCACTCAATAAAGAAATTAAAGCGTCTTTTAATGCCACTTGTGTTTTAACAATTCTTCTATCCATCGTAAAGCACCTCCGATTATCTCTTTTTTACCCGAATATCCAACCCGTTAAAGGTGGCAATATCCCCATCACGCAGCTTTTTGCCGCGCATCGTGCACAGCTCGCCATTTACCTTCACCAGATTATCGCAAATAACAATTTTTGCGTGACCGCCGCTTTCAACCGCATCTGCCAGCTTCAAAGCAGAATCCAACCGGATAAAATCGGTGTCGATCACGATTTCTTTTATCGGGTGCGGCTTCACTCTTGCAGTAATTTTCATAAAACTCAATCCTTCTTAAAGCGCATGGGAAGGATCAGGAACAAAAAGCTCTCGCCTTCTCTGGGTAAAATCACGATCGGCGCAAAACCGCCGTTCAGCTTAATTTTAACTTCATCGGCATCACAGGCACGCAGCGCATCTAAAAGAAGCTTGTTGTTAAAGCCGATTTCAACCTTCTGCCCTTCTAAACGGCAGGGAAAAGAATCATTCGCCGTACCTAACGCCGTAACCGAAGAAATACGCACAAGCTCTTCATCAAAAATAAAGCGAACAGGGCTGACAAATTTATCGGTAATGATCAGCGAAGCACGGTCGATACTGTCGATCATTTCATTGACATTGACGATCGCCGTAGAAGCGGCCGTTGTGGGAATCGCATTTTTATAGTTGAGAAATTCACCGTCAAGCAAACGGGAAATGATCATATAATTTCCAATTTCGAATATTATATGACGCTTACCGACCGAAAGAGAAACGTTATCTTCTTCATCACTGAGCAGTTTTGTTACTTCATTCAGGGTTTTTGAGGGCACAACAAAGCTCAGCTCTTCGCCGGTGTAATCAATTTGTTCCGTGCGCATGGCAAGGCGGGAACCGTCCACCGCTATTAAACGGAACAAATCGGAAGAAACTTCAAATTTTACGCCGGTGTGTATGATTTTAGAATCCTTTACCGCCACAGAAAAAATGGTTTGACGGATCATATTTTTTAATAAGCTCTGCCCGATCACGACCGGATAGCCGCCGCTGACCGTTGGAAGCTCCGGAAATTCGTTGCCGTCAATACCAATCAGCGAATAAGAAGCTTCACCGCCTTTAATAACGGTGAGCATCCGTTCATCCGATTCGATATAAACCGTTTCGCCCGGAATTTTGCGCATGATATCGCAAAGCACCTTTGCATTCAATATAATGGCACCCTGCTCGACTACTTTACAGGGAATGCTCGTGTTTATTCCCATTTCAAGGTCGTAGCCGGTGAGCATCAGCTCACTGCCCAATGCTTTTATTAAAATTCCTTCGATCGCCGGAATCGTTGTTTTAGCGGAAACAGCTCGCTGCACGTTCTGACACGCTTCATTAAGCAAAGCCGTGTCGCAGTAGATTTTCAATCTCGTCAACCCCTTTGGTAAGTGTAGTATATAATAGTTATAGTAGTAGTAGTAGAGGGCGTGAAAAGTGTGGAAAAAGCGGATTCTGCGCTAAGCAGAGCCGAAAACGGCACTTTTTTTGTGTGAGAGAGGGAAAGAAAAGGTTTTCGCAATTTCCACGGGAAAAACTTTTTTGTGAAGACAGTGAAAAATTTCATGTGAATACACAGAAAAAGTGTGAAAAAATTGACGCTGAAAAAAACGGGGATCAGTTGTTTTGGACATTCTTGATAATGTCGGAAATAATGGTTTTCATCGTGTAATTTTTTTCCCGTTCATTTTTGATTTTGCGTACGGCATAGAGCACGGAGGTATGATCGTTCAAGCCGAAATAATCGGCTATTTTCTGGTTGGTCAGCTCCGTGATCTCACGCATGACATACATGGAAACATGGCGAGGAGTTGTAAATTTTGCGTCATGCCGACGGGATTTGATATCATCCACCGAAACACCGTATGTACGGGAAACCTCATCGAGGATCTTATCAATAAGCACCGGTGTCGGGTCACTCTCATTAAAAATATCACGAATGGCAAGCTGAGCCGTTGCCACGCTGGCATCTGCACCGTGCAGCTCCATTAATGCCTGCATATTGCGCACCGAGCCTTCAAGCTGACGGATATTGTTTTTGATTTTGTCGGCAATAAACAGGCAGACCGAATCCGGCAGGTCGATGTTCAGTGACTGTGCCTTGCTTTTAACGATGGCGATTCTTGTTTCAAGGTCGGGCGGCTGAATATCTGCGATCAAACCGCTTTCAAAGCGGTTGCGCAGGCGTTCCTCAAGCGTAGCCATTTCTTTTGGCGGACGGTCAGAGGTCAGCACGATCTGGCGCTTTGCTTTAACGAGCGTATCGAAGGTGTGAAAAAATTCCAGCTCCGTTGAAGTCTTACCGGCGATGAACTGAACATCATCGACCAGCAGCACATCGGCATTGCGGTATTTGTTGTGGAACACCGAGGTATCACGCTTATTTTGCAGGTAATCGATCAGCTCATTCATAAAATCTTCACTGCGCACATAAATCATATAGGCATCGGGATTATTCTTTTTGATTTCGCAGCAGATCGCATTGAGCAAATGCGTTTTGCCCAAACCGGAATTACCGTGAATAAAAAGCGGATTGTAGGTATTGCCCGGGTCGGCGGCTACCGCTTTGGCTGCCGCATGAGCGAATTTGTTGGAATCACCCACAATGAAATTATCAAAGGTGTATTCATTGCTTTCGCCGATGTTGCTTTTGGTGATCTCCTGCTTTTTCGGCTTTTCCTGCACCGGCTCGACCACGACTGTCAGGCGGAAGCCCATGATTTTTTCGAAGCTGTCCTCTAACAGCGGCAGAAATTTTTCGTTGATGATCTTACAGCGGAACGGATCATCGGTCAGCCGAACGATCTGTCCGTCAAAGCTGTCCAGCTTGAGGGATTCAAACCAAACGGAATAAACAGTTTCAGAGGTATTCGCTTTTATTTCCCGTTTGACATTTTCCCAGAGTTCATAAACTAAATCCATATGATTCTCCAACTCAACAGCAAGCCGGGATTTTGTTTCAAAAGGGTGAAAATCCAGGTTTGCGTAGTAATTTTTTTGGGAATTGGCGCTATTGCCCCATATTCTGCTACAGTATAACATATAACTCTCCTTTTTTCAACATTCTGTCGGGAAGCATCGGTTACGCAACATCTTGTACGGATTTGCAAAAAGGTCCCCCCACTCATAGTGCTTACCGGGGGTTTTTTACACCGATTTCGGTGTAAAATTTTGTTAACAATTTGTAAAGCTTTTAATTTGAGTCATTTTTGTTACATTTGCACAAAGAAACAACGGCGCAAAACGGTTGCAATTTCCGAAAAAATGTGATAAGATAACAGCCGTAAAATATGCGGGAGTAGTTTAGTGGCAGAACTACTGCTTCCCAAGCAGTTAGTGTGGGTTCGATTCCCATCTTCCGCTCCAAAAAATAACATCGCATAGCGATGTTATTTTTTTATCCAAGCCGCAGGCTTGGTATATCATCCGCCGTAAGCGGTATATCATCAAAGGCGGCTCGCCGCCTTTGTATATCATCACGCCGGGCGGCGTGTATAACTTTATCTGCGGCTTGATGAGATGCAATTCTTTACGGAATTGATGATATACAGCCCTTACGGGCTGATGATATACAAGGCTTCGCCTTGATTTATTCGAGAAGTGTGATAATGAGGTGATTTTTTGGCAAAAAACTATTTGCTTGAATATTCCGAGCAACTCGCAACCGATATTGAAATGCTTTGTCGAAATATAAAAGCACCTTCTAATACTCTTTTCCAAATTTGAAATTGCCATTAAGGAATGCAGCGAAACAGAAGGCTGGTTAAAGCTGCTGTTTAATACAAATGATATTGATGAAGATACATATAAAAAATACAGAAATCTGTGCGGTAGAATCAGGCGTATGCTCATTGCAAGCAGCAAAACGCTGAAATCACATAATAATGGATAATGAAACAAGCGTTTATTCCTATGGTTATTTTCATACCCAAAAAGCACATTGCAGCGATGCGGTGTGCATTTTTTTCTTGCATATCCACTCGGAAAATGATATATTAAAAACAAATATAATAACATGGGGGGTTTTGCGTGAATTTCACCGAGTTGTTCGGTTCGGCGCAATTTGTTACCGTCGGCGGCAAATGTGTTTCGCCTGTTTTCAAAAGCACGGTCGTTCTGGAAGAAGCACCGGCGCAGGCATTCATCACGGTGTGCGGTCTTGGCTTTTTTGAAATGAAGATCAACGGCGAGCGTATCACACAGGATCGGCTGATTCCGCTCAACAGCCATTATCACCATTACCGGGACTGCTATTGTTATAAAACATTCGGCGAAGAATTGAATTTTCGCATTTATGCCTGCCGGTATGAGGTCAGCCGCCTGTTGAAAAAAGGTGAAAACGAATTGCTCTGCACCGTTGCACCCGGCTGGTATTTCCGCTACGGCAAGTGCAAGCTGTGCTGGCGGCTGGAGGCAGACGGGAAGGATTATTTCAGCGATACCTCTACCCTGTGGCGCAGCAGCGGCATGACCGCTTACGAAATCACTGAGGGCGAGGATTACGACTACGGCAAATCGCACGGCAAATGGAAAAAAACAAAAGCTGTGAGAGCACCGAAAAGCAATTATTATTTGAGTGACTGCCCGAACGATAAGGTCATCCGCACGATCACGCCGAAAAAAATCGCCGAAACCGAAACGGATGAAATTTTTGACTGCGGTGAGAATATTACCGGAACACCCGTTTTTATCTGCGGCGAAAAAAAGAAAAAAATCGAAGCTCTTTTTGCCGAAAAGCTCGGTGCGGACGGTTCGTTTGATGAAGAATGTACCTACGATCAGCATTTGCGCTTTGTGACGGACGGTGAGGAACGGGAATACCGGATCCAATTCACCTGGGCGACCTTCCGCTATTTTCGGGTAACGAAAGGCACCCGGATAAAAACGGTTGAGGTGATCCACAGCGATGTGCCGCTGACCTGCGAATTTGAAAGCGACAACGCCGTGCTCAACGGGCTGTTTGATATGTATGTGCGCACGCAGCTTGACAATATGCACGCCGGGATCCCTTCCGACTGCCCGCATCTGGAGCGCAGGGGCTACACCGGCGACGGACAGCTCACCTGCGAAACCGTTATGCTGATGTTTGAAGCGGGGGCGTTTTACAAAAAGTGGATGGAGGATATTTCCGACTGTCAGGATAAAAGATCCGGTCATGTGCAGTACACCGCACCCTATATTTGCAGCGGCGGCGGTCCCGGCGGCTGGGGCTGTGCGAACGTGGAAGTACCCTATGTTTATTACAAAACCTACGGCGACCTTGCACCTGCCGAAAAATATTTCGATCAGATGCTGCGCTATTTTGATTATCTGGAGGCACACAGCGAAAATGATTTTGTGGTGTCCGATCAGCCGCAGCAATGGTGTTTGGGCGACTGGTGCACACCCAACACGGGTAAGCACGGCGGCAGACCCGAGATGGCGGATGAATATGTGAATAACTATTTCTACATCAAGTCCGTCAACCGTGTGATCGAGCTGGCAAAGCTCATCGGACGGGAGGAAGTGATCCCCGGGCTGGAAAAAGCAAAGCAAAAAAGAATCGAAGCCATTGAGAAAAAATATTTCGATGAAGCGACCGGCAATTTTTGTGAAGATAAAAACAGCGCAAATGCCTTTGCGTTGGATTTAGGTCTGGGCGATGAACGCACGCTGAAAAATCTGGCGGAAAAATTTGAAAAGACCGGCTGCTTCGACTGCGGCATTTTCGGCACGGATCTGGTCATTAAAATTCTGTTTGAAAAAGGGTATGAGGAGCTTGCCGTAAAGCTGCTCACAAGCGAAAAGCATCCGTCCTTCGGCTATATGCTCAAAACGGGAGCGACTACGATCTGGGAGGATTGGCTCAATCCCCGTTCCATGTGCCACCCGATGTTCGGTGCGGTGCTGCGCTATCTGTTCTACTATCTGCTCGGCATCCGCCAAACCGAAAGATCGGCGGGCGCAAAAGAATTTATCCTTGACCCCAAGAACGGAAAGACCGTGAAAAAACTCAGCGGAAAAATCAAAACCGCCTGCGGTGAGATCGCCGTGAAAATAGATTGGGAAAACAGACAGCTCACCGTGCAGGTGCCTGCACAAGCGGCGGTGCTTTATCACGGGGAAGCTCTGAAGCCCGGAATCAATTACTTAGAACTGTGAGGGAAAAAACATGAAAAAAATCATTGCGTTTTTAGTGGCACTCTGCCTGAGCGTTACGGCGATCGCCGTGCCGTGTTTTGCCGAACGGGCAGAGGATTTACAGCTCGCCGTTGCGTCGGACCTGCACTATAACATCCCGAACGAGCAGCTGGAAAAGCTGATTGATGACCCGATCTACTGGTACGCCAACCGTCGCTGCGCCATGGATGACGAGAGCGGCTTCATCATTGACGAGTTTCTGCGCCAGTGCGCCGAAAGCAAGCCCGACTATATTTTGATTCCCGGTGACTTGGTGGATAACGGCCGCACGATCATCGAAGAGCATTACGCCGTTGCCGAAAAGTTCCGCAAATTCGAGAGCGAAACGGGTATCCCGGTGTTTGTTATCAACGGCAACCACGACCTTGGCGAAAACTGCGCTGTGACCCGCAAAGAGTTCAAACAAATTTATGCCGATTTCGGCTACGACCTCGCCCTTGAAACGAGAGAGGAGGATTGCTCCTACACGGCGAACCTCGGCGAAAAATACCGCCTGATCGCACTGGACAGCTGCGATTCCTCCGTTTCAACCGAGGACGGTCTGACCGCTGACCGTGTGCAGTGGGTCAGGACGCAAACCGAAAAAGCAAAAGCGGACGGCCGCTATCCCGTTTTGATGATGCACCACAACCTGATCGACCATATGCCCTTGCAGCGCATCATCAACCGCAATTTCATTATCCGGTTCCACTACACCACGGCGGAAAAATTTGCCGATTGGGGCATCCGCACCGTTTTCACCGGTCATGAGCATTGCAGCGATGTTTCCGTTTTCACTTCCGCACTCGGCAACAAGATCTACGATTTTGCCGATACCGCTCTGAGTATGTATCCGCTGAATTACCGTGTGATCCATTACACCGACAACGAGATCAAATACGAAACGAAAACCATTCGGAAAATCGACACCGATGCCCTGACGCAGGCGGTGTCGGGTTACACGCCCGAGCAGCTTGCGCTGATGAATCAGGATTTGAACGAGTACGCAAAGGGCTTTTTGAAAGCCGGGCTGAAGTACCGCCTGTCACTGTCGCTGAGCATGGAAAAAATGGGCATCAAAGAAAGCGATATTTACTACGGCATTGTCAACAAAGCGGTCACGCTGCTGACCGATGAGCTGGATATGCCGTTTTACGGCGAAAACAGCGTGAGCACCATCGCCGCCAAATACGGCATTACCCTGCCGAAAACCAACTACACGAATGCCTGGGATCTGGCAGGTGAGCTGGTGGCGAACCATTACCTCGGCGGTGAGACCTGCACGGTGGAAAGCGATGAGGTCACCCTGCTGCTTCGCACGGTTGCCGTAATTCTGCGGGAAGAAAACCAAAGTCTGTCGCTTGTTTCTCTGCGGGATGCCGCCAATGCACTCGGCGGCGGTTCCGAAGCGGTGCAGCAGCTTTACAAAATTGCCTTTGACGGCACGAACCCGGTGGAATATTTCACAGCCGCTCTGCTTTCTCCGTTCCTTTACGAGTTTGCGTTTGACGCAGACGGTGTGAATGACAACACCGGCACGATCGAGGGCTATGCCGTGAACAACAACGGCAAAAATATTGCCGACAATCTGAAATACTTCGCCGAAAAAATCCTGTATTATTTTGAAATGATTTTCAAAATCCTTTTCAAGGCCGTGAATAAAGTTATCGGATAAATTCAAGAGGTTGACATGAATAAAAACGATACGAAAATGATACAAGGGCTTTCGGTGCTGGCAATGGTCTGCCTGCATTTGTTCTGCCGTGAAAACTGGTCGGAGCTTTATGCAACCCCGATGATCCTGTTCGGACTGCCGGTTTCGTTTTATTTTGCGCAGATCTCCGATTTTTGTGTCATGGGCTTTGCTCTGTGCAGCGGTTATGCGCATATGACGCTTTGCGAAAAAGAGCATTTTTACCGCAGCCGTTTGGTTTCCCTGCTGGTTTTGTACGGCAAATTTTGGCTGATTTTGGTTTTGTTTACGGTTGTTGCACCGATTGCCGGAAGAAGCGATATGTTTGCGAACGATATTTTCGGCTACATTTTGTCGTACACAGGCTATTGGAACTGGTACAACGGTGCTTGGTGGTATTTACCCGTTTATGCGGTATTTGTCATCGCATCACCGCTTTTGATGAAATTCTGTAAAAAATACAACTGGTTG
>JAZUJI010000151.1:0-7731 GCA_045642685.1 Acutalibacteraceae bacterium
GAATCATTGCCGTTGTGCTGACACTGGCTCTTATGCTCGGCAGCTTGTCCATGTTCGCTTCTGCGTCCGTGTTTGAAAAGCCCGACGAAGATAAAGTCTATGTCGCCACCATGTATGTCTGCCAGATGGATCGCAACCACAGCTTAGACGGTCACACCTGGATCTACATCAAAAACCTGACCAAGTCCACCATCCGGGTCGGCTGCTACGATTTGCCCAAGGATCAGGGCGTTACCATCGGCACATTCGGCTACTCCATTGTCGGTCCGACCGACGGAAGCAGCCCGAAGGGTCTTTACTACAACGCCGAAGGTTACCGCTACAACAAAGCCAACACCTTTGTGTTTGCTTATCTGCAAAAGAACCTGACCGCCAAGCAGCTTGAAAAGGTCAGCAACAAGATCCTCAACTCGAACTCCTGGTCGTATTTCCGCAACTGCACCTGGTCGGCCTTCCGCATCTGGAACTCCGTGCCCGGTATGTTCCTGCCCTATCTGATTTCTCCGCTCATGGCGAGAATCTCCATTCTGGGTTATTCCTCTCACAAGAGCGACGGCTTCAAGCTTTATAACCCGAAGAGCAACCAGATCTGGAAGCAGAGCGGAAGCGGCAAGGACGCAAAGCTGATCAAGTGCGACGCATCGGTTCCGAAGACGGACGCATAATTTTCGCAATCCCATCCCCGGAGGTTTTCTTCGGGGATTTTTTTTGATTGCTTGAAAGGACATATACTATGAATCAATTACACTACAAGCACCCCGCCTCCTGTTGGAATGAGGCGCTGCCGCTGGGGAACGGCCGCACCGGCGTTATGCTCTTTGGCGGAATCCGAAAAGAAACACTCTGCTTTAACGACGGGACGCTGTGGTCGGGCTACCCGAAAGATCAGAACAATCCCCGCAGCCTGCAGCAGCTTGACACCGTGCGTGAATTGATTTTGCAGGACAAAATCGAACAGGCGCAGGATATCGTTGAGCGTGACCTATGCGGCGGCTACAGCGAAGCCTATCTGCCGTTGGGCGAAGCCGTTCTTCGGTTTCAAAACGCATCCCGTAAAAGCTATGAGCGCAGGCTTGACCTTGCCGCAGCCGTACATACCGTGACCTGCGGCAGCGAAAAGCGCACCGCCTTTGCCACCCATGCGCAAGATGCGGTCGTGTACCGGGTCGAAACAGACAAGCCGGGGGATTTTTCGGTTTCGCTGCGTTCCCGTCTGCGTCACACGGAATGGAGTGCGGAGGGGATGACCCTGCTGCTCAGCGGCAACGCACCCGATGTTTCCATGCCGAGTTATGTCGGCAAAGTGCCGAACGCCGTTTCCTACCAACCGGGTCTGGGCATGGCATTCTGCCTCGGGGTCCGGGTGCACAGCACGAACGGCAAAGCGGAGATACGGGACGGTGTTTTAACGGTGAGAGGTGCAACCGACACCGTACTGCTGTTTGACACCGAAACCGGCTTCAAAGCGTGGAATGAGATGCCGGAAAACCGCCGTGAAATCGTAAATCGACGCTGCCTTGAGCAACTGCAGAAAATTGAACTGCCTTACGAAACGCTTTTGAAAAACCATGTGGAAGATCATTCGGCGTTGTACAGCCGGGAATCGTTTTCGCTGTTTGATGAAACCGAGCAGCCGACCGATGAACTGGTGAAGCTGGCGCAAAACGGTCAGCTGCGCAAGGCGTTGATTGAATTATTATACAATTACGGCAAGTATCTGACCATTGCCGCCAGCCGCCCCGGCGGGCAGCCGACCAACCTGCAGGGAATCTGGAACCGTGCCGTTCGACCACCGTGGAGCAGCAACTACACGGTGAACATCAACACCGAAATGAACTACTGGGGGTGCAGCGCCGCCAACCTGGGCGAATGTGTCGAACCGCTCGTTTCCATGGTGGATGAGCTGATGACCGCAGGGCAGGAAACCGCCCGCATCAATTACGGCTGCGCAGGCGGATGCTGTAACCACAACACCGATTTGTGGCGAAAGACTGCACCGGTGCTCGGGGATGCCTGTTATATGTTTCAGCCGATGTGCGGTGCGTGGCTGGTCAATGAAGCATATTACCATGTCAAAAACGGTGAACTGACCGAATACAGGGAGCAAATTGAGCGGGCAGTCGAAGCCTCTGCCGCCTTTGTGAACGACTGGATCTTTGAAAAAGACGGTCAGCTTTATATCGCACCGTCCACTTCTCCCGAAGCATCGTTTTGCATAAATAATACAGAAAAATCGGTTGATTATTCAACGGCTTTTGATTTGGGTGTCGCCCGTGCCGCCTTGCTGAACTACCTTGAGATTCGACCCGATACCGCTCTGGCGAAGCAGGCGAAAGAAAAGCTTGCCCGTTTGCCGGGCTTCCGCTGTGACCGGGACGGTCTGGGCGAATGGGGAAAAGAGCGCACCTCTGCCGAACCGGGGCACCGCCACTTTTCGCCGCTGTATGCGTTTTATCCGGGGCGGCTGATCCGCTATTACGCCGATGCCGAAATGAGTGAATGGGTGCGCAAGCTGTTTTACAGCCGTACCGAAAACTGGACGCAGTACATCGGCTGGTCGGCGGCGTGGGCAATCTGTCTGGCAGGTCGGCTGCACGAAAAAGAACGAGCCGAACAGATCATCGCCAATATGCTCGGGCACTCCGTTTTCATCAATCTGTTTGATACACACCCGCCGGCCCTTTTCCAGATCGACGGCAATTACGGTTTTGTCGCCGGTATTCACGAGCTGCTCGTTTACGAGGAGAACGGTGTTCTGGAGCTGCTTCCGGCTCTGCCCGATTCGTGGGAAACCGGTGAGATACGCAATCTGGTCATCAACGGGGTGCAAATTTCTTTCCGGTGGTCAAACGGCTTGGTGACGCAGCTGACCGCCGACAAGCCCGTTGCCGTTGCCGGCGTGCGGTTGGCGAGATCCTGTCGGATCTCACCGAATATTACGGTAAAATCTGAAATATTCACGAATCGTTAATGATTTTCCGAAGCTGTTGCGGTATAATTTTATCACTTTTAATTTGAGAGGTGCTGTTTCTTGAAACTCGACAAACTGATTCAAAACAAACAAAAATCGGCGCAGTACATGATCGATGAGATCACGCACATCTGCAAAGATATGCCCAAGCGTGACCCCGGCTCCGAGGGCGAAAAAATCGCCTGTGAATACATGGCGGATGTGCTGAAAAAAGACTGCGGCTGTGAAAAAGTCAGCGTGGAATCCTTTGAAGAACATCCCGGTTCCTTTTATGGCTGGATTTATTTCACTTTCACATTTATTTTTATCGCCATGCTGTCCCTGTTCTTCTTCTCCAATCTGCTCAGCGCAATTCTGATCGTACTCGGCTTCGCCATTGCTTTTATCCAGTTCGGCACTTATAAAAAGCTGATGGATCCGTTCTTCAAGAAAAAGACCGGTCACAATGTTACCGCCGTTAAGAGCTGCAGCGGTGAGGTCAAAAGGCGTGTGTTCTTCAACGGTCACCCGGATGCTGCGTGGGAATGGCCCGTCAACTACGCTCTGGGCGGTGTCGGCTTCGAGAGTCACGCCATCATTTCCGCAGTCGGTGCACTTTACTACCTTGTTCTCTCCATCATCGGCATTTCAAAATACGGTCTTTCCCCGAACGGTCTGCCGGACGGCACCATTAAAACCTGCGCTCTGTGGGGTCTTCTGTTCGTTCCGTTCTTCATCGGAATGTTCTTTATGTGGAACAAAAAGCGCATCGTGGACGGTGCCAATGACAATCTTTCCGGCTGCTACATGGGTATTGCCGTGCTCAAGGCTCTCAAGGATGAGGGCATCGAGCTGGAAAACACGGAGGTCGGCGTTATCCTCACCGGCTCCGAAGAAGCCGGTCTGAGAGGTGCAAAAGCATGGTGTGAGCAGCACAAGGGTGAATTTCAGGATGTTCCCACCTTTATTTTCTCATATGATACAATTCACGACCCGAAATATCTGATGACCAACTACCGTGACTTAAACGGTACCGTAAAGGCCGACAAGGATGTTTCCGATTTGTTCATGGAAGCGTGTGCTGAGCTGAAAATCCCCTGCCTCAAGGGTTGGGTTCCTCCGCTGGGCGGCGCAACCGATTCGGCAGCCTTCGCACAGGCAGGCTTCCGTGCCACCGGCGTTACGGGTCTGAACCACAAGCTTGAATCTTACTACCACACCAGACGGGACTCCTACGACAACATGAACAAGGACGGTTTGGCAGATTGCTACGCCGCCAGCGTAAAAGCCCTTGAAATGTTCGATCATGGTGCCAAGCAGTAAGCCTATCCGATAATTAACACTTTTGCGAAAAATGTGCATTATAGTTCAAGGACTATAATGCACATTTTATTATGAATTTGTTAATTTTTTGAGACATTTCGCAGAAAATTGATAAAAAAATGATTGACACTATTTATATTAAGGAGTATAATACTTTCAAGTGTGGTAATAGCGGTACCACGCTAATATTTCAATAGGAGTTGAAAACCGTGAAGAAAATTCTTTCCGCAGTGCTCGCTTTGTGCATGATCTTCGGCTGCATGGCAGTCGGTTTCACCGCACAGGCAGCCACACCGGCCGATCTTCAGAACGGCATCAACCAGGCTATCAGCCGCGGTGACGCTGTTTACACATGGACCGGCGGTGACATCACGCTGAGCTCAACCCTTACCATCAACGGTAACATCAAGGTTGACTTCGGCGGCGCAAAAGTCAGAGGTCCCATCCACAGATCCACCGTTGTCATCAACGGCGGCAACGTTGAGCTTTTCAACGTTTACTTCAAGGGCATGGGCCAGCAGACCAGCGGTCTCCCCGCCTTCGTTGGCGAAATCGCTGATGCTAAGCCCACCGTTCTTGTCTGCGGCGGCAATGTCACTCTCAACAGTGCATTTGTCCTTGGCGCCGTGCTTCGTATCCCCGGCACTCAGGAAACTCTTCCTTTGAGTGACGCTATTACGATCGCATCCGGCAGCTCTGTTGTTAACCTCAACAACGTCCGTGCATTCGGTAACATCGGCGTTGAGAACCTCAACGGTTCCGTCGTTAATGTTGAAGAGTGCCTCGTCGGCGGCTACATGGCTGACTTCGAGAACGACGCCAATGTTAACTTCGCAGCAGATACCATTCAGTACAGAACCATGGATTTCCTCAAGGAAGCTCTTGCTGACGAGGTCACTTTGACCCCCAACGAGGACAAGTACATCAGCGCTTTGTTCGATGAGTATCTTGAAGTTACCGCTTCCATCAAAGAGCAGAACTATGTTGAACCCACCTACGACTACGACGCAGAAACCGACACTTTGAAGGTTACCGCTACTGCTGACAAGCCCGTAGAGAGAGTTCGAAACGCATTCGATTACTACTATATCCCGAAGACCGCAACCATCCTCGGTGAAACGGAAGATTTCGTTCTCGTCGGCAGCGATTATGTTGCTACCTTTGAGAACATCGAAGCAGAAACCGTCTGCGACACCGACCTTGAGTATGCTCTTGCTGTTGACCTTGGTCAGAACGCACAGGCACTTGTTGACAAGGCTGTCAACGCTCTCAGCGCTCTCGTTGAGGACATCCCCGCAATTCTCGGCAAGGCATTTGACGAGCTTGATGACGCTGTTGATACCTACATCAACGGTGAGCAGGGCTATGCAACCCTTCTCTGGAACTTCTACAACGATGAAACCGTCGGCGTAGGTTCTATCATCAATGCGATCGAGGATCCGACTGAAAAGGCAAAGGCTCAGGCTGATGTTAAGAAGTTCCTTGGACCGATCTTCGACCTGTGCGGTGCTTCCCTCTACGGCGATTCACAGCTTGACGCTGCTCTTGCTGCCAAGGCTGCCGGTCAGACTCTCACTAATGCACAGAATATAAAGATTGCGAGAGCCATGAAAGTCATCAACGAAACATACGGCTCCAAGATCACTGCCGACAACGGCGGTATCGGTCTGCTTGACACCTTCCTTGCATACGCTAACGACATCAAGGCTCTCGCCATCAAAAACCAGGGCGGCTCCTATGTCATGAACGATGTCAAGGGTCTCGGCGAATACATCGGCGCAAACTACCTTGAGATGTATGATTTCGTTAAGGAAGTCGGCGACCTTGTCCGCGATGTTGTTGCTCTCGTCAACGATTCTGACAACTATGTCATGAAGATGCTCAACGAAAGCGGCTTCACAGTTGAAGGCAAGACTCTTTCCTACTTTGCAGCTGACCTCAACGGTTATGTTGAAATGATGGATGATGCTTTTGCAATGGTCGATGGCTTCCTTGCCACCAACAAGAACTACCAGTCCATCCTTGCCACTTACTCCGAATACGGCATTGACAAGATGGCAGGCATCTACCTTGAGAAGGCCTACAACATCCTCTGCAACCCGCTGACCTACATCGACATCACCACCGACGGCAAGAACATTGAAGGCTTCTCCTTCGATCAGGTTGCTACTTACACCACTCCGGAAGATGAAATTCTCGGCACCAAGGTCACCGTCAATGTCATCGGCTACGGTAAGTACTCGGTTGACGGCAAGGTTTACACCGCTCAGAAGGCTTTCGCTGTTGAGCAGGGCAAATCCTTCACCTTTAATCCGGTTGAGTTTGATGCAGGCAATCCGCTTTATCTCTACACCACCATTGCTGACACCAACGGCAATGAAAGAATGTGCACAACTGGTACGACGATCAATGTTTACTCTAACACCATCATCAACATCTATTTTGCACCGGTCGGCGTAACAAGCCCCGAAATCATCTTCATGACCAACTATGATCTTTCCACCCAGTATCTTGGCACTCTCTCCAAGGAAGATATTGAAGGCGGCGAAGAAATCCCCGCAGCTCCCAGCTTCGAAGGTGCTGACTTCCTCGGTTGGTATGACCTCAACATCTCCGGCGAAATTGGTAAGGAAATCGGATGCTATGATGAAAGTACTGTTTATGGCATCATTGGTAACACCGACTCTAACATTACTCTCTATGCTATCTATGATATTCCTGTAATAGAGATCGATCCTGCCCTTCTCGCAGAACCTATGACCTATATGGATTCCTTCGTTGATAATACAACCGCCCATAAGGCATACTTCTCCTTCCTGTTCAGTGAGGATAGCAATGTCAAGATCGTTGAAGCCGGTGTTCTTGCTTCTGCAAGCGAGCAGACGACCACTGACGCAACTCCGGACGGCGGCGCAGGCATCATCAAGGGTACAGTCACCAGTGATGTTCAGTACCCGGTCATCTACACCTACTCCGTAGGCAGCGGCGCACACGCCAACCTGACTGTTTACGCTAAGGGCTTTGTTACCGTTCAGAATGAAGACGGCTCCTTCACGACCACTTATTCTGCAGTTTACAGCCAGAGCCTTACAGCATATTAATTGATTTTTCCCACTTAAATACTATATACGAAGGGAGTGTATATGCACATGAAGAAGTATGAGCAGGCTAAGCTCGAGATCGAAGAGTTCCTTCTGAACGCTGATATCGCAACTGCTTCTACACCCGGCACCACCAGCGGTGGCGGCGGTGGAACTACCGAAAGCGGCGAAAGCACCACCGGCGCATCAACCAGCGCAACTGTCGGCGGACAGCAGGGCGGTGGTCTCCTGAGCGCAGGCATCGAGTTCGAACTTGGTCTTAACGGCAACGACGAAATCTAATCGAGCCACACAAACGGGGCGGCAGAGGGGGGCAGAAGCCCCCCCCGCCCCCCTTTTTGTCTTTTTCTCTTTCTT